>JANYHJ010000177.1 GCA_025359135.1 Gemmatimonadota bacterium
TCGCTGCGCGTCCAGCTTGGCGCGCGAGCCGAAGTCAACTCGTGGCTCATGCGCGCGATCGACAATCCGGCGGTGACGTCGACGTTCGGCGCACGCACGACCGAGGCGCCCAACCGATTCCACGTGAGCCCGCGCCTCGGCTTCGAGTGGGCGTACGGCGGCAGCGGCACGGGCATCTCCTTCTCCAATGCCGCGATGTGGTTGGTGATGCCAGGTGGCGCGCTGCGCGGCGGCATCGGCGAATTCCGGAACACGCTGCCGACGTCGTTGCTCACGAGCGTGCGGCAGAACACCGGGCTGCCGAGTGGTGAACAGCGCGTGGCGTGCTACGGCAGCGACGTGCCCGCGCGCGACTGGATCGGGTGGGGATCGAATACCACGTCGCTTCCGGCGAGTTGCGTGTCCGGCGGCGGCCTGCTCGCCGACGGCGCACCGGCGGTGCAGCTCTTCTCGCCGGACTATGAACCGCAGCGCAGCTGGCGCGGGCACCTCGAATGGCAGACGCCGATTCCGGGCTTCATGATGACGGTGCGCGGCACGTACAGCCTGAACCTCAACCAGCCGAGTGGCGTCGACCTCAACTTCGTGCCCACGGAGCGGTTCGCGCTGGCCGACGAGGGGTTCCGGTCGGTGTGGGTGCCGACGGCGAGCATCACGCCAGCGACCGGTGCGGTGTCGCCCGTGGGGGCACGCGCATCGTCCGCGTTCGGCCCGGTGTGGATGCGGACGTCGGATCTGGAGTCACGATCGAAGCAGGTGCTCGTGACACTGACGCCTCGCGGCTACGGCCTGGTGTTCGTGAAGCTCGACTATGCGTGGAACGACGTGCAGCAGCAGTTTCGCGGCTTCGATGGCGCGGGCGCGGGCAATCCGAACGTGGTGGAGTGGGCGCGCGGCACCAACGATGTGCGGCACGTGGTGCAGGCGCAGCTCGCGACCAGCTTCCGGAACGTGGCGCTGACGATGCGCGCGTGGGGGCAGTCCGGACGCCCGTTCACGCCGATCGTGAACGGCGACATCACGGGCACGGGCCTTGGCGGCGAGCGCGCCTTCGTGTTCAATCCCGGCGCCGCAGCCGACACGTCGGTGGCCAACGGCATGCGTTCATTTCTCGCGACGGCGCCGAGCTTTGCGCAATCGTGCCTTGTCGCGCAGATGGGGACGATCTCCACACGCAACAGCTGCGAAGGACCGTGGACCGGCGGGCTCAACGTGACCCTCGCGTACACGGGCCGCATTCCCGGCTTCGGCGAGAATTCGCAGATCCAGCTCACCGCCGGCAACGTGCTCTCGGGCATCGATCAGCTCGCGAACGGCAGCGCGAATCTGCAGGGCTGGGGACTCGCCATTCCGCCCGATCCGGTGCTGCTCACCGTGCGCGGCTTCGACCCCGTGGCTCGGCGCTACAGCTACGCCGTCAACCAGCGCTTTGGCAGCGTGAGCCCGTTGCAGTCGCTCGTGCGCGCGCCGATGGCGATCATGCTGCACGTTCGCCTCGACATCGCCCCCGCCATTCCGCGGCAGCAGATCGATCGCTGGCTGCGTCCTGGCCGGGGCAACGTGCCGGGGCCCAAGCTTTCGGCGGACTCATTGCTGGTCAATTACCGGCGCGGCATCCTCGATCCCTATCTGGCGATCCTCGAGGAATCGGACTCGCTGCTGCTGACCAACACGCAGGTCGCGAAACTGCGCGAACACCAGCGCGTCTACGCCACGCGCGTCGACAGCCTCTGGCGCCCGCTCGTGGAGTCGATGGCCGCGCTCCCGGACGAGTTCGACGTCGACGAGACCCTGCGCCGGCAGGAAGTGCTCACCGACGACTCATGGGAACTGGGTCGCCTCGACGTTCGCGAGTTTCTGCCGCAGATCCTGACGACGGTGCAACTCACGCTTCTGCCGTGGCCGGCGGGGTATCTGATGAGCCAGGACAAGCCGAGAAAGGGGCCGCGCATCTACTACTACTGAACCTCGGCTGAACGCGGCCGTGGTTGCGCAGCGGTGCACACCCATGTGGTCCAGGGTGACGCCCAACTGACGCCAGGACACTACCCTGTCACGGCTGGCCCGCCTCCGGCCCGACGGCTACCATTCCCAACTCACCACGACCCCGAAACAGATGCTTTCGTCCGCCGCTGTCACCTTCCTCAAGCGCCTCCTCGACTCGCCGGGACCGTCCGGCTTCGAGACCATCCCCGCCAAGGCCTGGCGCGATGAGGCCGGCACCTTCGCGGACGTCTCCGGCGATGTCCTCGGCAACTCCTTTGCCGTCGTCAATCCCACCGGCTCGCCCACCATCCTCCTCGCGGGACACATCGACGAGATCGGCATCATGGTCGTCCACATCGACGACGATGGCTTCGTCTCCATTGCCGGAATCGGTGGCTGGGACCCTCAGGTGCTCGTGGCGCAGCGCGTCCGCTTCCTCGGACGCAACGGTGATGTCTTGGGTGTCGTCGGCAAGAAGCCCATCCACCTCATCAAGCCCGAAGATCGCGACAAGGGCTCGAAGATGACCGACCTCTGGGTCGACATCGGCGCCGCAACGCGCGTCGAAGCCGAGGGGCGACTCGCCGTCGGTGATCCCGGCGTGCTCGATCATCGCACGCTCGACTTCCCCAACGACCGCATCGTCTCCCGCTCGATCGATGACCGCATCGGCGCCTTCGTCGTGCTCGAGGCGGCGCGCCGCTATGCCGCCAGGCCGGGCACGGCCAAGGTCGTGGCCGTGGCCACGGTGCAGGAGGAGATCGGCTTCTCGGGCGGCGGTGCACGCGTTGCCGCCGAGCGCGTCGAGCCGCAGATGGCCATCGTCGTCGACGTCACCTTTGCCACCGATCACCCGGGCATGGACAAGAAGGAACACGGCGACCACAAGGTGGGCTCGGGGCCGGTGTTCGCGCGCGGCTCGATCTTCAATCCGGTGGCCTTGCGACTGCTCACCACGGCCGCAGCCGACTTGCAGATCCCGCACACGATATCGGGCGCACCGCGCGGTTCCATGACCGACGCCGATGCGATCCAGGTCGCGCGCTCCGGCGTGGCCACGTCGCTCGTGAGCATCCCGAACCGCTACATGCACTCGCCCAACGAGATGGTGTCACTCGTTGACCTCGATCGTGCCGCAGACGTGATTGCCGAAGCCTGCCGGCGCGTTGGCGCCGGCACCGACTTCACGAATCGATAGCGCGGATACCGCGCGGCGTCGTGTTGCGCCGCGGTGCATCACCATCCACCGCGCGCACGGCCCCGCTCGGGGTCAGGGCGCGCATCGACCCGCTCGGCGTGCTGCGCTGCAGGCTCAGCGCACGCTGGGCGGCTTCGCGGACCTCACGGTCCTTGTCGTTCGCGAGCTCCTTGAGCGCCATCACGGCCGCCGGCGTGTGCGCATTGGCAAGCGCGGAGATCGCCGACAGTCGCAGTGACGTCGACCGGCGCACCAGCCGTGAAGTGCGGCCCGTGTCCTGACTCGCGGTGCGCATGAGCCGCTGCACGGCATCCGCGCCGCCCAAGGCGCCCAACGCGCGCACGAAGGTGAACTGCGCTTCCTCGTCCACTTCCTCCTCGAGCGCCGTGGCGATCGTGGTGGTGTTGCGCACGTCGCGCAGCGAGGCGAGCGCCACGGCGGCGGCGCCGCGCACCTGTGCCGAGGGATCCTTGAGCCCGCGCTTGATCGCGTCGGGCGCGCGCGACGTGCCGAGCTCGGCGAGCGCCCTGAGCGCGGAACGGCGCACGCGATCGTCGGCGTGACTGAGGAGCGTGATGAGTCCCTGCTCCGCCTCCACCGGCTTGAGCTCGGCGAGCACGTCGGCCGCGGCGCGCACCATGTACCACTGGTCGTTGGCGAGTGAGTGCACGAGTGCGGGCACGGCGCCCGAGAGCTCGCGCAGCACGCTCAAGTAGAGGGTTCGCTCGTGCAGCGAGGGCGCGGCCATGATCTGGCGAAAGGCCGCGAGCGCGCCCTCCTCGCCGGTGCGTGAGAGGATGGTGACATAGCGCTCGCGCTGATCCGGATGCTTGCGCACCTGACGCGCGACGGTGGTGAGGAGCGGTGCCTTGGCGAGTCGGCGCACCGTCTGGATGTAGGCGCGCTTGGCGTCGGGATTCGGCGCGTTCTGCTCGTGGGTGATGATGCCGAGAAACCCCTCGACCACGTCTTCGGCGCTGCCCTCGCGCTGCAGCGCCTCGATGAGGATCGCCAGTCGCTCGAGCGTCTTGGCAATACCGTTGGCGGTGCGCTTGCGCGCCAGTCGCTCGATGAGCGGCTCGGGCGCCGATCCGACGCGCTGCGCCTGCGAGAGCACCGAGCGCACGCCGAAGATCGACATCGTGGTGTCGACCGCGTCGTCGTCCTCCTCTTCGTCCTCGTCATCCGGACGCGCTTCCATGCGCAGGTCGGTCGTGATGGCGATGGTGTTGGCGCCGAGCGCGCCGAAGAGGGCGTGGAAGTTGCGGCCCCCATCGGCTTCCGTTGACGGGCCGGCGAGCAGGCGAGCGACGCCGAGCACTTCGACGGCATGCGCATCCTTGGCGAAGAGCAGCTCCTTGACGCCGTGGGTCTGCAGGCGTGCACCGAACTCCTTGACGCCCGGAAAGACCTCGGAGACGATGACACCGTCGGCCAGCACACGCCGATCCTCGCGCGCGATCAGTGCCGTGCCCTCCTTGGAGAACTGGAGAGCGGCGCGGAGCGACACCTTCTGCTCGTCGACCGAGGACCCCTCCGTGACGAGGAGGCCCACGAGACGGGCGAAGTGCCGGGCGAAGATCGCGGAGTAATCCATGGCGTCGGCGCCAACCCGCAACAATGGGGCAGGCTCGGGGAAAGGTAGGGTCTGCCGATGGGTCCCGCCATCATTTCCGGGGTATCGTCGCCTTGGACACGCAACGCCCGATGGGCAGATTTCCGTCGTCCCTCAACTGGTGCATTTGCCCCATGCGTCGTCCCGATCGCATCGTCCTCTCCGCCGTTGCCGCGCTCGTGGCCGCCTGTCATGGCGGTGGCGCCGTGTCGTCGCTTCCGGGCGCCGATTCGGCGTCCATCCTCCGCGACGTGACCTGGCTGGCCGACGACGCTCGCATGGGACGTGCGACGGGGAGCGCGGGACTCGACTCGGCCGCCCAGTACATCGAGCGGCGCTTCGCGGCACTCTCGCTCATGCCGGTGGTGGCGGTCGACACGAACTGTCGTGCGTCATGCGCCATGGGGTTTCAGATGCGCTACACGGCGCGCCCGATCGCGGCACGGCACACCGACGCACCGCCGGCCGTGCTTGCATCGAGCAACGTGGTGGGCGTACTGCGCGGCGCGGATGCGGCGCTCGCCAACGAGTACGTGATCGTCGGGGCGCACATGGACCATCTCGGCATGTCGAGCGACTTCGCGCTCGATCCCGAGGCGAAGAACGCGATCCGTCATGGTGCAGACGACAACGCGAGCGGCGTCGCGGCCGTGCTCGAGCTCGCGCGCCTCTTCACGCGACACCCGGCCCGGCGCTCGATCGTGTTCACGACGTTCAGCGGCGAGGAGCTGGGGCTGCTCGGCTCCGCGTACTGGACCGACCATCCGCCGGTCCCGCTCGCGAACGTGCGCGCGATGGTGAACTTCGACATGGTCGGCCGCATGCACGACGACAAGCTGATCGTCTACGGCGTCGCCACGTCCACCGAGTTGCCGGGCATCGTGGACGCGGCGAACACCGCGCCCGCGCTCTCGATTTCCGCGGTGGGCGACGGGTTCGGCCCCAGCGATCACTCCTCGTTCTATGCGAAGAACTTGGCCGTGCTGCACCTCTTCACCGACCTGCACGACGACTACCACCGCGCGACCGACGTGGCGTCGAAGATCAATGCGGGCGGCGAGGCACGCGTGGTGGCGTTCGCCGAGCGCACGATTCGCGCGATTGCCGATCGCGATGCGCCGCTGACGTTCGTGCGCGCGCCTTCGCCGGTGGCGCGTGGCGGTTCGAGTCGCGAGGGATCGAATACGTACTTGGGCTCGATTCCCGACATGGCCGCGGGGAGCACACCCGGGCTGCGCCTGAGCGGCGTGCGCGCGGGCAGTCCGGCCGACAAGGGCGGCCTGAAGGCCGGCGACGTGATCGTCGAGCTCGCGGGTACCGGAGTGAAGGATCTCTACTCGTACACCGACGCGCTCTACGCACACAAGCCGGGCGAGACGATCGTCATCGTGGTGCTGCGGGGCGGGGCGCGCGTGTCGTGCACGATCGTGCTCGGCGAACGCGGTCGATAGCGCGCCGATGCCGCTTCACTGCTGGAGTTCGGCGCGCTACGTGATCCCGCTGCCCGAGGCGCACCGCTTTCCGATTGCCAAGTACGCGCTGCTGCGCGAGGCGGTGCTGGCTCGCGGCCTCGTGCCGCCGGAGGCGATGCACGAACCGCGGCGTGCGGAGCGCGATCTGGTGGCGCTCGTGCACACGAGCGAGTACGTCTCGCGCTTCGAGCGCGGCGCGATGGACTTTCAGGAGCAGCGCACGCTCGGCTTCCCGTGGTCGGAGGAGTTGGTGGAACGCGCCTTTCGCGCGGTGGGCGGTACCTGCGAGGCCGCGAGTGCGGCGCTCGAGCGTGGACTCGCGATGAACCTCGCGGGCGGCACGCACCACGCTTTCGCCGATCACGGCGAGGGGTTCTGCGTGTTCAACGACGTCGCGATCGCCATCCGCATGCTGCAGCGCGAGGCGCGCATCACGCGCGCGGTGATCGTGGACCTCGACGTGCACCAGGGCAACGGCACGCACGCGATCTTTGCCGATGACCCGACGGTGTACACCTTCAGCATGCATGGCGGGAAGAACTACCCGTTCCGCAAGGTGGCGGGCACGCGCGACATCGAGCTGCCCGATGCCTGCACCGACGAGGCGTACCTCGAGCAGCTCGAGCGCGCGCTGCCGGACGTGCTGCGCGAGGCGCGCGCGGACCTCGTGGTCTACCTCGCGGGGGCCGATCCGCACGAGGGCGATCGCCTCGGCCGGCTCAAGCTCACGAATGATGGCCTCAAGCGGCGCGATGCCTTCGTGCTCGATGCCTGCCGCGCGATCGGGCTCCCCGTCTGCCTCACGATTGCCGGCGGCTACGGGCATGACGTGAACACGACCGTCAATGTGCACGTCAACACCGTCGAGATCGCCTCCCGCTACGCTGCCTGAGATGCTCGCGATTCCGGAACCTGCCCGCGAGGGCCTGACCACGATCACGGCCGTGCCGCTCTACTGGGCGTCATGGGGACGGAGCGGTGCGCCCAAGGTGGTGCTGCTGCACGGCGGGCCCGGCGCGCACCTCGACTACCTGCTGCCGCAGATGCTGCACCTGGCGGAGACCCACGAACTGGTCATGTATGACCAGCGTGGCGGCGGCAAGTCGAGGGTCGCGGACACGGCGCCGATCACGTGGCGCACGCACGTCGATGACTTCTTCGGCGTGATGGCCGAGCTCGACCTGCAAGGGGTGCCGTTGGTCGGCTACTCGTGGGGTGCGATGCTCGCGATGCTCGCGACGGCCGACGCGTACGATATCGCGCTGCCGGATCCGGTCGTGCCACCCGGCGCGACGCCCGCGGCCACGACCCACGCGCCGCGCATGCGGCCGAGCCGCCTGGCGCTGATGAATCCCGCGCCGATCACGCGCGCGTGGCGCAACGACTTCGACGCGACATTCAGTGCGCGGATGAAGGGACCGGAGGTGAGCGCGCTGCGCGACGAGCTCGCGGCTTCCGGGCTGCGCGAGCGCGACCCCGAGGCGTACCGGCAGCGCGCGTTCGAGCTCTCGGTCGCGGGCTACTTCGCCGATCCGCGCCGTGCGCGCGACCTCACGCCCTTCCGCGTCACCGGTCGGGTGCAGCAGTCGGTGTGGGAGAGCCTGGGATCGTTCGACCTCGCGCCGATACTTGCACAGTTGAGCCTGCCCGCCGTGGTCCTCCACGGCGCGGCCGACCCGATTCCCGAGGCGTCGAGCGCGGCCTGCGCCCGTGCCTTGCGCGCAGAGTTCGTCGTCATCCCCGGCGCCGGGCACGTGCCGTATGTTGAGGCACCGGGTCCGCTGTTCGCCGCCCTCGACCGCTTCCTCGTCGGCTGAGTTGCCCATGCCACGCTTCGACGACATCACGCAGCCGCACATCACGTCGTTTGAGCACGACTACAAGCGCTTGCAGGTCACGGCGCGGATCGTCTTCGACGGCATCGAGTTCGTGGGCCGCCTCTGGTTCCACGAGGAATCGTGGGACGACGCGGGGGTACCGGACCGGGGCGCGCTCACCGGCACGTCACGCGACGAGGTGATCGCACGCGCGAAGGCGCTCAACATCGAGCAGGTCGCGGCGCGCTACCGCCGCGCGATGGCCGAGAAGCGGCAGTTCAAGGGGCTGCGGCGCGCCACCGAGGACGTGCTCTCGAAGATCCGCTACCTCAACCAGGTGAGCGTGAGCATGCGCGCCGGGCTGCTCGACCTCGATGGCGCCGCGCAGGAAATCGACCTCACCGAGAAGCAGTTGCACGAACTGGTGGACCGCCTGCGCGCGTACGCGGGGACGGTCTCCGAGTCGTAGCCGTCGTCCTGAGCGAAGCGAAAGACCTCCTCTTTGCGCTGCGTTGCGGGCGACAAGCAGGTCCTTCGCTTTGCTCAGGACGACATCGAACCTCAGCCGCCGACGAGCCGCATCGCGTGCGCATAGAGCCGTCCGTACTGCGCGGCCGCGTGTCCCCACGAGTTGTCTTCCGCCATGCCGCGGGCGCGGAGCATCGCCCACCCCTTCGTGTCCTGGTACGTGACGAGCGCGCGCCGGATCGCGTCGGCCAGGTGTTGCGCATCGAACGGGTGGAAGACGAAGCCGTTGCCCTCGAACCCTTCTTGTACCGTGTCGGCGAGTCCGCCGGTGGCGCGCACGATCGGCACCGCGCCGTAACGCAGCGCGATCATCTGGCCCAGGCCACACGGCTCGAAACGTGACGGCATGACGAAGGCGTCGCTGCCGGCGTAGATGCGCTGCGCGAGCGCCGCATCGAAGCCGGTGCGCACGGCCACGCTCCCGCGATTGGCCGCCGCGTGCGAGCGGAAGGCACGTTCGAGCGACGCCTGCCCCGAGCCGAGCAGCACGAGCTGCGCGTTGGTGTGCCGCAGGATCCACGGCAGCACAGCGTCGAGGAGCTCAAACCCCTTCTGCTCGACGAGCCGCGAGACGACACCGAGCAGCGGCCGCTCCGGCTCCACGACGAGGCCGACCTCGCGCTGGAGGGCGGCCTTGCACACGGCCTTGCCGGCCATGTCGGTCGCACTGAACGGTTCGGCGATGTTGGCATCGGTGGCCGGATCGTACAGCGCGGTATCGATGCCGTTCAATACGCCCATGACGCGATCGGCGCGCGCGCGCAGGAGCCCGTCGAGCCCCTCGCCGTAGTCGTGCGTCATGATCTCGCGCGCGTAGGTGGGGCTGACCGTGGTGATGACGTCGCTGAAGCGGATGCCGCGCGCCATGAAGTTGAACGACCCCGCGATGCGCGGGCCCATCGTGTTCTCGACGTGACCGGGGTCGGCGAGACCCGCCAGCGCCATCACCGCCGGGCTGCACGCCCCCTGGTACGCGAGGTTGTGGATCGTGAACACCGACGCGACCTGTCCGAAGGTGTACGCGTAGTAGGTGCGCAGGTAATTGGGCACGAGGGCCGCGTGCCAGTCGTGCGTGTGGACCACGTCGGGCAGCCAGCCGTCCACCTCGCGCTGGTGCTGCATGAAGGCGAGCACGCCGCGGGCGAAGAGGATGAAGCGGCGGTGATCGTCCTTCTCGCCGTAGATCGCGGCGCGCTCGAACGCCGCCGGGATGTCGAGCAGCCAGGTGGGCGTGGTGCCGACCGCGAGCCGCCAGACGCGCATCTCCTCGGCCCATTCGCCCACCGGAAGGAAAGTTGCGGCCACCGGTCCCTCGACCGGTACGTCGCGCTCGCGCATGACGCGGTAGCGCGGCATCACCACGCGCACGTCATGCCCGGCGACGCAGAGAGCCGCTGGGAGCGCGCCGGCCACATCGGCCAGTCCGCCCGTCTTGACCCATGGGTCCACCTCGGCGGCCACGAAGAGGATTTTCATGGCCCAACCTTACGCCGCGTTCGCCCGGGGTGCAAAGTGAAGCGGGCGGTTCGTGGCCGCCTTCCGATCGACAGCGACCCCTTGAGCGCGACGAGCGCACGACATGACGTCTTCCTCCCGCGGCGGCACGATCGCCCGCAATGCCATGGCGTACGTGCTGGCCGGCGGCCGGGGCTCGCGGTTGCACGAGCTCACGAACTTCCGCGCCAAGCCGGCCGTGTACTTCGGGGGAAAGTCGCGCATCATCGACTTCGCGCTCTCGAACGCGCTCAACTCGGGCATTCGCCGCATCGGCGTGGCCACGCAGTACAAGGCGCACTCGCTCATCCGGCACCTGCAGCGCGGCTGGAACTTCCTGCGACCGGAGCGCAACGAGAGCTTCGACATCCTGCCCGCGAGCCAGCGCGTCAGCGAAACGCAGTGGTACGACGGCACCGCCGACGCTGTCTTCCAGAACATGGACATCATCGAGAGCTACCGGCCGGAGTACATGATCATCCTCGCCGGCGATCACGTCTACAAGATGGACTACGAGCTGATGCTGCAGCAGCACGTGGACCAGGCGGCCGACGTGACGGTGGGATGCCTCGAGGTCAAGCGCACCGAGGCGAGCGGGTTCGGCGTGATGGGCGTCGATGCCGACGACCGCATCGTCACCTTCCTCGAGAAGCCGAAGAATCCGCCGGGCATTCCCGGCAATCCCGACATGGCGCTCGCGAGCATGGGCATCTACGTCTTCAAGACGAGCTTCCTCTTCGAGCTGCTCAAGCGCGACGCCGCGGAACCTGACTCGAGCCGCGACTTCGGCAAGGACATCATTCCGTACGTGGTGGCCCACGGCAAGGCGGTGGCGCACCGCTTCTCGACGTCGTGCGTGAAGTCCGCTGGTGAATCCGAAGCCTACTGGCGCGACGTCGGCACGATCGACGCGTACTGGGAGGCCAACATCGACCTCACGAGCGTCGTGCCGTCGCTCGACCTCTATGACCAGAGCTGGCCGATCTGGACGTATGGCGAGATCACGCCGCCGGCCAAGTTCGTGCACAACGAGCCGCATCGCCGCGGCCAGGCGCTCAATTCGCTCGTCTCCGGCGGCTGCATCGTCTCGGGCGCGCACGTCCACCACTCGCTGCTCTTCACCGGCGTCAAGGCGCATTCCTTCGCGCACCTCGACGGCGCCGTGGTACTGCCCTACGTCAACATCGCACGCTCGGCGCGCCTCAAGCGCGTCGTGGTCGATCGCGGCGTCAACATCCCCGAGGGGCTGCAGGTCGGCGAGGATCCGGTGGCCGATGCCAAGCGTTTCCGCCGCACCGAGAAGGGCACCGTGCTGATCACGCAAGAGATGATCGACCGGTTGTAGCGGATTGCACGACGCGCGCTATGCTTCCCGCATGACACCGCTGGAAGCGTCCGCATGAATGCAAGGTTGAATCGCGCCGTGATCGTGCTCGTCGGTGCCCTGGCGGTGGTGGGCGTCGCGGTCTGGCAGACCGGTACGTCGGTCGCGAGCCTCTCCCCGCGCGCCGCGAAGAAGCGCATGACGAGCGATCGCTCCATCGTCTTCGATCACTCGTCGCTCACGTCGGCCGAGCTGCTCGCGCGCCTCCCAACCAGCAGCGACGAGCAGCCACTCGCGGAAGACGCGCTGCGCATCGCTGACAGCGAGATGGACCTCGCCTTCCGCGACGCCGTGCG
>JANYHJ010000206.1 GCA_025359135.1 Gemmatimonadota bacterium
CGCATCGCGATACGCGATCCGTCGGGCAAGACCGACACGCTGCCGCTCGCGCCCAAGTCGATCAGCTACCTGCGCTTCTCGCCCGACGGCAAGCGGCTCGCGCTCACGATCGGCTCCGCGCGCGGGACCAACCGGCACACGGCCCTGTTCGATTTCGCGCGCGGCACGTTGACGCGCTTCACGATCGAGGGTGGCGGCCATTCGCCGATCTGGTCACCCGACGGCACGCGGCTCGCCTTCACGATGGAAGGACCCACGACCGACGCCGAGGACATCGCGGTGCAAGCGGTGGACGGCAGCCGGCCCTCGATGCTCATGCCGCGGATTCCCAACGACCAGCACGCCACGGCGTGGCCCAACGACACCACGCTCGTGTACTCGAGCAATTCGCAGCCCCGCACGTTGGGCGGCAGCATCCCCGGTGGCAACACCGGGCTCGTGAACCCGGCGACGGCGTCCAACCCGCGCCTGTATCTCAACGCTGCATGGGGGGAATCGGAAGCCACGGTGTCGCCTGACGGGCAATGGATCGCGTACACGTCGCGCGAGACGGGCCGCAACGAGGTCCAGGTGCGTCGCTTCACGCAGCCGGAACCGACGGGCAAGTGGAAGGTGACGACGACGGGTGCGCACCTGCCGCGCTGGTCGGGCGATGGACGGACGCTCTTCTTCATCAGTGGCGACAACACGCAAGTGCAGGCGGTGACCGTCATGCCGGGCGCGGAGTTCACCGTGGGTGCGGTGCGCACCGTGATGGCGGGCAGCGAGATCGGGCAGGGTTGGGACGTTGATCGTTCGAGCGGGCGCATCGCGGTGACGGTGCCAGTGACGCTGGCGGGGGTGCGCATCGTGGTCATCCAGCATTGGCTGGACGCGTTCAAGCAGAAGCTCGCGCGGTCCGGAGCGAAGTGAGCGAAGATGCACACGCGAAGGGCGCCATTGCATAGGTAGCCTCTAGGCGCTACCTTCCGGACATGCGCACCGTCGGCCTCAAGGTCCTCAAGAACCGCCTCAGCGAGTACGTGCGCCTCGCCGCGCGCGGCGAGACGGTCCTCGTCACCGATCGCGAGATCGTCGTGGCCGAGTTGCGCCCCCCGGAGGCGCGAGGCCCGTCGGTGTCGGATGCCGTGCTCGCCGAGGCGATGCGTCGCGGGTGGCTCACCGCTCCGATGGTGACGGGCGCGTCGGCGCCGCCGCGCCTGCCCGTGGCGCCGCTCGGCGCCCTCCTGCGTGAGCTCGACGTCGATCGCGGCGACCGGTGATCTACCTCGACACATCGGTCGCGCTGGCACATCTGCTCGCCGAAGATCGCACGCCACCCGACACGATCTGGCGCGAGTCGCTCGTGAGCAGTCGGTTGCTCGAATACGAACTCTGGACCCGACTCAACGCGCGCGGGCTGGGGGCCTCGCACGGGGAAGCCGCGCGGGCACTCGTGCACCGTGTGGCGCTGCTGGAGTTGGCGCCGCCGGTGCTCGCCCGGGCATTGGAGCCGTTCCCGGTTCCCGTGCGGACGCTGGCGGCCCTCCATCTCGCCTCGCTCGAGTTCCTGCGCAGTCAGCGAGTGAGCGTGTCGCTGGCCAGCTACGACCTGCGTTTGCTTGATGCGGCCGAGCGGCTCGGCGTCGAGCGCACGCCGCTGTAGCGGCGCGCCCTACGGCGCGTTCGCGCGCGGGCTCGAGCGCCCTCGCGCCCAGTCCATGCGGCACCACGATCGGCGCCGACGGGCCGCAGGCCGCCTGCACGCGCTCGAACCACACGAACCGCGTCCGTTGGGCAGGATGTCGTAGGAGCCATTCGTCGGGCTCGTGACGAGGCTGGAGGGCAGAGCGAACAAGGCACGCCTCGCCCGCACCGTGACGCGCGCACCGAGGTCGAGCCCGGCGACGAGGAGCGAGTCCGCCGTTCGGTAGAAGAGCTCGCGACCGTTCGGGCCCCCGGCAGCGCGCGTTCGCGGAGGGAGCCGAGAGTCCATCATCGATCGGCCTCGCCTCGCGGGTGCCGCAGCGACATGTTCCCGCTCTCACATGACACGTCTCCAGTCCTGCCCGGCAGTGGATCGCGAAGCGGATCGCCGCGTTCGGTGGTCGGGCATCGTGGTACGCAGCAACAGCCTGTCGCCACGGACTGCAGCATGCGAGGCGGCGACATGACGACGACGGAACGCCGCGGGCAGGACGGGCTGAGGTATCGACCGGGAGCGGCCAAGTGAGCAAGAGCGAGAAGGGGGTCCTTCGCTCCGCCCAGGGCGACATTCTGGTGATCGCGGCGACCGAGCGCGAACTCGCCGAGCCCGACGGCTGGCGCACGCTCTGCTGCGGCGTCGGGCCCGTCGAGGCGGCCGCCACCACCGCAATGGCGATTTCGCAGCACCGCCCCAGCGCCATTCTCCACGTGGGCATTGCCGGCAGCCGGCGCCGCCCCGTGCTCGAACCACCGGCCCTCGTCATCGGCGCAGAGTCCGTGTACTGCGACGTGGATCCCGCCAACCGCTGGGCGCCGCGTACCGTCGCACCGTCGAGCATCCTCGTCGAAGCCGCGCAACGCGTGCTTCCACACGCGCCCACGCTCGCGATCGGCACAAGCGCCAGAGTCGGCGGAACCCGCGAAGTGGACATCGAGGCCATGGAAGGGTTCGCCGTGCTCCGTGTCGCGCAACTCGCCGGCATTCCGGCCATCGAAATCCGCGCGATTGCCAACGAGATTCAGGAACCGGACCGCGCGCGCTGGCGCTTCGACGACGCCTTTGCCGCGATCGTCGCGGTCACCCCTCGTCTCGTCGCAGAATTCGCGAAATGCGTGAACTGACCTTCGGCTTCTCGCCCTGCCCCAACGACACCTTCGCCTTCCACGCACTGGTGCACGGGTT
This sequence comes from Gemmatimonadota bacterium, assembly GCA_025359135.1. Taxonomy (GTDB): domain Bacteria; phylum Gemmatimonadota; class Gemmatimonadetes; order Gemmatimonadales; family Gemmatimonadaceae; genus JACPPC01. The sequence continues at coordinate 2,870 of JANYHJ010000206.1, forward strand.
GGTGGGCGCGCCATTCACCGTGCGTCCCATCCTGCTCGACATCGAGGAGCTCAACCGCCGTGCGCACGCGGGAGAGTACGACCTGACCAAGCTGAGCGTCGGCGCGTTCGCGGGCATCGGCGACGGCTATCGCATGCTCCGCAGTGGCGCCGCACTCGGCAAGGGCGTCGGCCCGCTCGTGGTGGCGCGCCAAGCCCAGACGTTGAGCGACGCGATGCAGGGCACCGTCGCCATTCCTGGACGCGAGACGACGGCGTACCGGTTGCTCCGCCTCGCCGCGCCCGAGATCGACACGGTAGTGGAAATGCGCTACGACCGCATCCTGCGCGCAGTGGAAAGCGGGGAAGTGGACGCCGGGCTCATCATCCACGAGAGCCGCTTCACGTACCAGGACCACGGCCTCGAGAAGGTCATCGACCTGGGCGACTGGTGGGAACACGATACCGGACTGCCGGTGCCGCTCGCGGGCATCTGCGCGCGCGCCGATCTCGATGAGGCGACGGTGGCCGCGGCCGATCACGCCATTCGCACGTCGGTGCAGTACGCCTTCGACAACCGCGAGGCGAGTCGCGCCTACGTGCGCGCGCATTCGCAGGAGATGTCGGACGCGGTCTGCGACCAGCACATTGCGCTCTACGTCAACGAATTCAGCCTCGACGTTGGTGAGGACGGGATGCTGGCGATCGCGCGGCTGGTGTCGCACGAGTGACGGCGCCGCTGGCGTATAACCGTAAATACCGTTATGCTCCGATCATGAAGACCAGCATCGACCTGCCGGACGACCTCTACCGCCGGGTGAAGTCCAAGAGCGCGCTCGAGGGACTGGCCGTGCGCGAGGTCGCGACCGCCCTCTTCGCGGCGTGGGTCGATGGCAGCGTGGCCACCACCCCGGCCGGCGCCGCCACGTCCCGGGTCGCCGCTGGATGGCTGTCGCGCTGGCGCTCCCTCGGCGCGACCGTGGCCAAGTCCGCCGGCAAGAAGCCGGCGCTCGTCACACAGCTCCGCGCTGATCGGCGGTGAAGGTCACACTCGACGCGTCGGTCTGGTTGGCCGCCCTGTCGCCGACCGAGCGTGAGCACGCGCGCTGCGCCTCGCTCGTGACGCGCGTGATCGAAGGCGGCGTGTCCCTGCATCAGCCGGGATTGTTCGTCGTCGAGGTGTGCGCGACCGTCGCGCGGCGCACGCACAACAAGGCGCTCGCGCTCGAAGCGGGACGCACCACGCTCGACGCACCGGGACTCGTGCTGCACGAACTCGATCACGGCCTGGCCCGGGAGGCCGCGGAGATCGCGGCGACCTGCGCGCTGCGCGGCGCCGACGCCGTGTACGTCGCCACCGCACGGAGCGCCGGCTCGACGCTGGTGACGCTCGATCGTGAGGTGTGCGAGCGCGCGAAGGCGATGGCCGAAGTGCGCACGCCCGCCGAATGGCTGGCGGAGTCTGCCCGATGATCGCTGCGCGCAGACTGTTGATGGCCGTCCTCGCGTTGCCCGAGATCGCGTTCGCGCAAGACGCACGCCGCGCGCCGATCATCGACATGCACCTGCACGCGAAGACCGCGGCCGCGTACGGCGCCACCGGACTCCCGCTCTGCGCGCCCATGCTCACGATCCCCACGTGGGACCAGCGCGACCCGATCGGTGAAGGGCGCAACGCCGCGCTCACGTGCAAGGCGCCGCTCATCTCGCCGGCCACCGACGCCCAGGTGCGCGACGGCACCATCCTGCGCATGACGCGCTACAACATCTTCGGTGTGCTCGGCGGCTCGCCGGAGCTCGTGGCCGAGTGGCAGCACGCAGCCCCGGGCCGCTTCATGGCAGGGCTCGACCTGCGCTTCGATCCGGCCTCCGCGCAGGGATTCGTGTCAACGCCATCGGGCGCACCGGCGCGGCCGTTCACGCCGGACTCCGTTCGCGCACTGCACGCGCGCGGCACGCTGCAGGTGCTCGCGGAGCTCTCGAACCAGTACGCCGGCATCTCGCCGGACGATCCGCGCCTCGATCCGTACTTCGCGCTCGCCGAGCAGCTGGACGTGCCGGTCGGCATTCATATAGACGGGGGCGGGCCCGGCGCGGCGTACAACGGCACGCCGGGCTATCGCGCCCGCCTGCAGAATCCGTTCACGCTCGAAGAGGTGCTGGTGAAGCACCCGAAGCTCCGCGTCTACGTCATGCACGCCGCGTTCCCGATGATCGAGCCGTTGGAAGCGATGCTGCTCGCCCATCCGCAACTCCACGTGGAGCTCGGCTACATCGCGAGCGTGGAGCCGCGGCCCGCGTACTACCGCTTCCTGCGCCGGCTCGTGGAGGACGGCTTCGGAGATCGCATCATGTTCGGGTCAGACCAGATGATCTGGCCGGGGATGATCGACGAAGCGGTGCGCGCGCTCGAGCAGGCGACCTTCCTGACCACGTCACAGAAACGCGCGATCTTCTACGACAACGCGGCGCGCTTTCTGCAGTTGAGCTCCGCAGAGATGGCGCGGCATCGTGGGTCAGGCCGGTAGCGGCGCTGTAGTCGAAAGCTTGGCCTGCTCGCCGATCAGGTCGACGGCCTTCTGGAAGAGCTGCGTGCGCAGCGTGTCGCGCTCGCCGGGTCGCGTGATGAAGCGCACCGCGATCTCGACGCCACCCATCACCGGCTTGTACGTGACGCTCGCCTCCGCGCTCGGCGCCGCCGCGCCTGGCACGCGGCGCACCTGCTGCCACTGCTGCTCGGCCTCGCGCGCCCACCCGGCCGTCGCCTCCTGCACGATCTTCTGCAGCGCCTCGGCGATCGGATACGGATCGCGACCTGCCGGCACCGCGATGCGCACGTCGTCCATCAGCCAGCGGCCGTCGGTCGAGAAGTTGAAGTAGTGGCCCTCGATGGCGAACGAGTTGTTGAAGTTCGCGCGTCGACCCGTGGGATGTCCCGCCTCCGACCAGTGGCCGGTCTCGAGCAGAGCGGTCTGCGTGAGGCCGATCTGGGTCACCTCGCCCGTGACGCCGTTGATCTCCACCAGGTCGCCGACGCGAATGCCGTTCTTGCCCATCAGCACGAACCAGCCGAGGAAGCCGATGATGAAGTCCTTGAGCGCGACCGTGAGGCCGGCCGTGGTCAGGCCCACCACCGTGCTGAAGCTGTCGGGTGGGCCGAAGATCACGAGCAGCACGAGCAGCACGCTCAACACCTGCAATGAGACGCGCACGATGGTGAGCATCGTGTGGGCGTTGCGCCGCTCCACCGGATTGGCGGCAATGCGCGCCGTGAGCCAGCCGCTGCCGAGCACCGTGGCCAGCACGATGGCCAGCACGACGGCGAGGTCGCGCAGCGCGTCGTGGACGACGCCACGCTGCTGCGCAGACAGCACGTCGAGCCAGCGCGCATAGGTGTAGGCGAGTTCGCGCTGGTTGGCGACGCGTTGGTCCATCGCGGCGCGCGCCTTGGCATCGCTCGCGCGTCCCTTGGCGCGCGCGAGCAACGCGGCCGACGAATCGTGGCTCAGTCCGCTTCCCACCGAGTCGCGCTTCGATGCCGACACGCGCGCCTCGAGGCTGTCATGGCGCGCCTTGAAGACCGTCGTCAACGACTCGGCTTGCGCCTGCGCCGCGCGCACGAGGCGCGCCTTGGACTCGAGCGTCCACAGTCGCTGCGCACGACTCACCGTGCCGTGCGGTGCCGGCGAGGCGGTGGCCACCACGTGGATGCTGTCCGACTGCTTGGACGCCGCCTCGTGCGCATCGATGAACTCCTGCATGCGACCCTGCGGGTCGCCGCCGACGCTGCGCAGGTCCTGACGGGCGTCGTCGGCGTCGTCCAGATCGACGGCGGCCTGCGCCTTCGCGAGGTCGAGCCGGTCCTGGATCCCTTCGGCGGCGAGCGGCGTCGCCTTGGCGAGTGCCGTCGTGAGCGAAGTGACGCGCTCCTGTGACGCAGTCAATGCTTCGAGCGCATCCTGCAGCCGTGACTCGGCTTCCTTGACGTCCTTGGTCTGTGGCTTGGGCAGCCCTTCCATGCGCCGCACGGCGTCGCGGAAGGCGAGGTCCATCTCGCTGTCAGCGATGCGCAGCGCGTCTTCCGCGAGTGGCTGCTCGTCGCTGCTGGTTGGGAGGCGCGCGAGCAGCTCGGCCGAGGTGAGCGACGAATGATCGAAGACGATCGAGCGATCGCTCGTCATGCGCTTCTTCGCGGCGCGCGGGGAGAGGGTCGCGCCCGACGTGCCGGTCTGCCAGACCGCCACTCCCACCATCGCCAAGGCGCCGATGAGCACGACCACGGCGCGATTCACCTTCGCATTCATGCAACGGCTCCCCACGGCGTCATGGGGGAAGCATAGCGCACGTCGCGCGATCCGCTACAGCCGGTCGATCATCTCCTGCGTGATCAGCACCGTGCCCTTCTCGGTGCGGCGGAAACGCTTGGCATCGGCCACCGGATCCTCGCCCACCTGCAGCCCCTCGGGGATGTTCACGCCGCGGTCGACCACTACGCGCTTGAGGCGCGCCGAGCGCGCGATGTTGACGTAGGGCAGTACCACGGCGCCGTCGAGGTGCGCGAAGGAATGCG
>JANYHJ010000207.1 GCA_025359135.1 Gemmatimonadota bacterium
CCTGCCGTGCGCGCCGCGGTACCTGCGCGAGAGCATCACGCCGGGAGCGCGTGTCCGCTCCGTCCTCACCGACGGGCAACCGGCGTTGGCGGCGACTCCGGCACGTGCAACCCTTGCCGCACACGGGTACGGCGCGCATCCTCCGCTGTTGCCATTCGCCGAGGACTGGAGCCTGCCATGCGACGCCGCACCCCGGAACCGTACGCGCGACTGACCGCACCCCTCGTGCGCGACCACGGCGTGCTGCGCCCCGCCAGCTGGGACGAGGCGCTGGCGCGCGCGGCCGACGGATTCGCGCGCACGAAGGCGCAACGCGGATCGAACGCGCTCGGCATCTTCAGCTGCTCCAAGTCCACGAACGAGGTGAACTTCCTGGCGCAGAAGTTCGCGCGGCAGGTCTTCGGCAGCAACAACATCGACAGCTGCAACCGAACGTGACACGCCCCCAGCGTCGTCGGTCTGGCGACGGTGTTCGGAGCGGGCGGCGGGACCAGCTCGTACGAGGAGGTGGAAGACACCGACGTCGTCTTCCTCTGGGGATCGAACGCGCGCGAGGCGCACCCGATCTGGTTCCATCACCTGCTCAAGGGAATCCGCCGCCACGGCACGCGCCTCTATGTGATGGATCCGCGGCGCACGACGAGCGCGCAGTGGGCCGACCAGTGGCTCGGACTCCGCGTCGGCTCCGACATCGCGCTCGCGAACGCGATGGCGCGCGAGATCATCCACGCCGGGCTCGCGAACACGGCCTTCATCGCGAACGCCACGGAACAGTTCGAGGTGTACGCGGGCGCCGTCGAGTCGTACACGCTCGAGTGGGCGGAGCCGGTCACGGGCATTCCCGCGGACGTCATTCGCGAGGCGGCGCATGCCTTCGCCAAGGCGGACCGCGCGATGGTCTGCTGGACCCTGGGCATCACCGAGCACCACAACGCCGTCGAGAACGTGCTCGCGCTCATCAACCTCACGCTGCTCTGTGGCCACGTCGGCCGCTGGGGCTCCGGCTGCAATCCGCTGCGCGGGCAGAACAACGTGCAGGGCGGCGGCGACATGGGCGCGATTCCCAACAAGTTGCCCGGCTTCCAGGACATCGAGCTCGACTACAAGGCGCGCCAGCGTTTCGAGGCCGCCTGGCAGTGCGCCATTCCGCCCAAGGCGGGCTGGAACCTCACGCAGATGTTCCACGCCATGGAGCGCGGCGCCCTCTCGGCGCTCTACGTGATCGGCGAGAACCCCGCGCAGTCGGATGCCGACGCACATCGCATCAGCGCGCTGCTCGAGGGGCTCGACCATCTCGTCGTGCAGGAAATCTTCCTCACGAAGACCGCGCAGTATGCGAGCGTGGTGCTGCCTGCGGCCGCCAGCTGGTGCGAGGGTGAAGGGACCGTGACCAACAGCGAGCGCCGCGTCCAGCGCATCCGCAAGGCGGTCGAGCCGCCGGCCGGCGCGCGCGATGAACTTGCGATCCTGAGCGACCTCGCGCGCCGGCTCGGACACGAGTGGGGCACTCCTTCGGCGGAATCGGTGTGGAACGAATTCCGCACGCTCGCGCCACACTTCGCGGGCGGCATGAGCTACGCGCGCCTCGAGTCGCTCGGCGGCATCCAGTGGCCGTGCCCCGACGAATCGCATCCGGGCACCCAGTTCCTGCATGCGCGCCTCTGGGAGACTCCGCGCGCTGGACGCGCCGCACCGTTCTCCATCGTGCACCACGATCCGCCATGGGAAGCGCGCGATCCGGAGTATCCCTTCCTGCTCACGACGGGGCGCCGACTCGAGTCGTACAACACCGGCGTGCAGTCGTCGAGCTACGCCTCGCCGCTGCACCGCGGCGAGACGCTCGACATCTCGCCCGAGGATGCGACGCGCTTGGGGCTCGCCGATGGCGAGCTCGTGCGCGTCACCTCGCGTCGCGGCACCGTCGATGTCCCTGCGCGCGTCGATGCGTCGCTGCGCGCCAACCTCGTCTTCATGACCCTGCACTTTCCCGACGACGTCGCGACCAACCTGCTCACCATCGACGTTGCCGATCCGCGCTCGGGCACGGCGGAGTTCAAGGCGTGCGCGGTGCGCGTCGAGCCCATCGGCGTGGGCGCCGTGACGCTCGACTGATGGACGTCAAGCTCATGGACACCCGAGCCAGCTCCGAGGAGCAGCTGGCCGTGGACCGCGTGCTCGGCGCGCCGCGTTCGCCGTGGGATGGGGGTGCGCGCGGTAGCCACCGCGACTATCACACGGCCAGTGGCGGTGCCGCACGCCGTGCCGAACGCACGATGCTGCTGCCGGCGCTGCGCGCGTTGCAGGAACACGCGGGCTGGGTCTCCGAAGGCGGGCTCAACTACGTGTGCGAGCGACTCGACGTGCCGCCCGCCGAGGCGTGGGGCGTCGTCACCTTCTACGCACTGCTCAGCACCTCGCCGCGACCGACGCGCATGCTGCACGTCTGCGACGACATCGGTTGCCGCCAACGCGGCGGGCTCGCGCTCTGCGCGGCACTGCGCGCATCCCACGGCGAGCCCGCCGTGCACGAAGCCCAAGGACACGCCGTCGATCTCGCGGCGGGGCAGGCGGCGTGGATGACGAGCCCGTGCCTCGGCCTCTGCGACCAGGCGCCCGCGGCACTCGTGACCGACGCGGGGCCCGAGCCGGTCGAACGGCTGCTCGGACGCGTCAGTGCGAGCGCGGTTCGCGACGTGATGGCCGGGCGCGCGCTGCTACCCGATGCCTCCGCTTCGCCGGCGCGTCCGCAGCAGGGTAGCGCGGAACTCGTGCTGCTCGCGCGTGCGGGCACGGTGGATCCGCTGTCGCTCGACGCCTATCGCGCGGCCGGCGGCTACGCTGCGCTCGCGCGGGCCGCCCAACTCGGACCGCAGGGCGTTGTCACCGAGCTCGTGGTGTCGAAGCTGGCGGGGCGTGGAGGCGCGGCGTTTCCCACGGGCAAGAAGTGGGAAGCGGTGGCCGCACAGCAAGCGACACCCAAGTATGTGGTGTGCAACGCGGACGAGTCCGAGCCCGGGACCTTCAAGGATCGCGTGCTGCTCACCGACGATCCGTTCGCGATCGTCGAAGCCATGACCATCGCCGGCTTCGCCACGGGCGCCACGCAGGGCTACGTCTACATCCGAGGCGAGTATCCGTTGGCCGCCGAACGCGTCGCGCAGGCCATCGAGGCGGCGCGCCGCGCGCAGCTGCTCGGCGCCAACGTCGGTGGACATGGCTTCGCGTTCGACATCGAGGTGCGCCGCGGCGCCGGCGCGTACATCTGCGGCGAGGAGACCGCGCTCTTCGAATCGATCGCCGGCCGGCGTGGCGAGCCGCGCAACAAGCCGCCGTTTCCGGTGCAAGTCGGACTCTTCGGCAAGCCGACCGTGGCCAACAACGTCGAGACGCTCGTCAACGTGCTGCCGATCGTGCGACACGGCGGTGCGGCGTACGCGAGCGTGGGCAGCGGCATCTCCACCGGCACGCGGCTCTGGTGCCTGAGCGGGGCCGTACAGCAGCCTGGCGTGTACGAGACGCCGATGACGATCACCCTCGCGGCGCTCATCGCGCGCGCCGGTGGCGTGGCACCCGGCCGCACGCTGCGCGCGGTGCTGCTCGGCGGCGCCGCCTCCACCTTCGTGACGCCGGACCAGCTCGAGATGCCGCTCACCTTCGAGGCGGCGCGCGCCGCCGGCGCGTCGTTGGGCTCCGGCGTCGTGATGGTCTTCGATGACACCGACGATCTCGAGGATCACCTGCTGCGCATCGCCGCCTTCTTCCGCGACGAGTCGTGCGGCCAGTGCGTGCCCTGCCGCGTGGGCACGGTGCGACAGGAGGAGGCGCTGCACCGGCTCAAGCACAGGCGGACGATCGGCTCCGCCGCCGACGAGCACGCGCTGCTCGCCGAGATCGGCGCGGCCATGAAGGACGGTTCGATCTGCGGCCTCGGCCAGACCGCGTACGCCGCCGTCGAGTCCGCCATCAAGTCGCTCGGACTCTTTTCGGCGAGTCGCGCATGACGCCCCTCGTGCAGCTCACGCGCCCGTCGCGCGCGCCCAAGGCCACCGTCGCCTGCACGATCAACGGACAATCCGTGCAGGTGAGCGAGGGCACTTCAATCCTCGCGGCCGCGGCCACGATCGGTGTCACGATCCCCACGCTCTGCTGGCTCGAGACGCTCACCCCCGTCAATGCGTGCCGGCTCTGCGTCGCGGAAGTGAAGGGCGCGCGCGTGCTGGCGCCTGCATGCAACCGCGCGGTCGAATCCGGCATGGAGATTCTCACCGACTCGCCGCGCGTGCACCTCACGCGCAAGCTCGTGCTCGAGCTGCTGGCGTCGAGCGTCGATCTCTCCTGCGCACCGGAGCTCACGGCGCTGATGGACGCATACGGCGCGCGACCTGAACGGTTCGGGCCGCCTGCACCGGCCAACGCAGCAGGAACGAAGCAACACGCCGTAGCGGGACACCACGCGCCACCTGATCCCGCCTTCGCGGCCACGACCTCCGAGCCGCCCACGGTGGACAACGAGCTCTACGTGCGTGACTACGCCAAGTGCGTGCTCTGCTACAAGTGCGTCGAGGCGTGCGGCACCGATCACCAGAACACCTTCGCGATCGCGGTGGCAGGTCGCGGCTTCGACGCGCACATCTCGACCGAACTCGGCGCGCCACTGCCCGATTCGGCGTGCGTCTACTGTGGCAACTGCATCGCGGTCTGTCCGACGGGCGCGCTGATGGCCAAGCGCGAGTTCGACCTGCGCGCGGAAGGCCGCTGGCAACCCGAGGCCCAGCACGCCGCCGATACCATCTGCCCGTACTGCGGCGTGGGTTGCACGCTCACCCTGCACGTGCAGGACGGCGAAATCGTGAAGGCCACCTCGCCCATGGACAACGCCATCACGATGGGCAACCTCTGCATCAAGGGACGCTTCGGCTGGCGCTTCGTGCAGAGCACCACGGGACGATGACCGACCAGCCCGCACTGCCGCCGCTCACCGCGGCGCGGCCCGTGGGTGCGCACGTCTGGACGCGGCTCGACGGCGACGCTTCGGCGCGCGCCGAGGGTCCGATCGTCGAGGAAGTGCCGGTGGCGTTCGTGTACGGCGCGCGCACGCACGTCGTGATGATGGCGACCCCCGCCGATCTCGAGGACCTCGCGGTCGGGTTCACGATCACCGAGGGCATCGTCGAGCGCGCGAGCGAGATCACGGGCATCGCGGTCGAGCGCCACGCCGCAGGCATCGAGGTGCGTATCGGCGTGCCGGCCAGCGTGGCCGAGCGGCTCGCGACGCGCGCACGCGCACTGCCCGCGCGTACAGGCTGCGGGCTCTGTGGAGTCGAGGCGATCGCCGACGCGGTGCGTGCGCCACGACTCGTCGCGTCGCCGCTCGTCGTGGAGGCCGGTGCTGTCTATGCCGCGGTGCGCGCGCTGGGCAGCCGGCAGGAGCTGAACCGCGAGGCGCACGCCCTGCACGCGGCCGCCTTCGCGCGTGCCGACGGCGAACTCGTCTGCGTGCGCGAGGACGTCGGTCGTCACAATGCACTCGACAAGGTCATCGGCGCTCTCCTGCGCGCCGGCGATCATCCGGCGCTCGGCATGCTCGTCGTCACGAGTCGCGCGAGCGTCGAGATGGTGCAGAAGGCGGCCGCCGCCGGCGTGCCGGTGCTCGCTGCGGTCTCGCGTCCCACGGCCCTCGCCATCCGCATGGCCGGGGCGTCGGGCATGGCGCTGCTCGGGCTCGTGCGCGGCGACACCGCCAACCTGTATACTGGGGCGCAGCGTGTCCGGCTCGTCCCACATTCCTGATCCGTTCGTGAACCTTCCGGTCAACCTGCACGAATACGAAGCGCAGTCGCGCTCGCGCCTCGCGGCAATGGTCGAGGCCTACTATGCCGGCGGCGCGAACGACGAGGTGACGCTGCGCGAGGCGCCACGCGCGTGGGAGGAGCTGCGCCTGGTTCCGCGCGTGCTCGTCGATGTCTCCGCACCGGACCTCTCGACCACCGTGCTGGGCACGCGCATTGCACTTCCCGTCATGACCGCACCGTGCGCACTCAACCGCATGGCGCACGCCGACGGTGAATCGGCCGTCGCGCGCGCCACCCACGCACTCGGCACCATCCAGGTGCTGAGCACCATGGCCAGCGAGTCGCTCGAGCAGGTGGCGCGAGCAACCAGCGGCCCGAAGTGGTTCCAGCTCTACTGCTACAAGGACCGCGACGTCACGGCCGACCTCGTGCGCCGCGCGGAGGCCGCGGGGTACGCCGCCTTGTGCCTCACGGTGGACGTGCCCGTGCTGGGCCGCCGAGAGCGCGAGGTGCGTGCTGGCTTCCATGCGCCACCGGGCATCAGCATCGCCAACCTCGAGAAGTACGGCAACCAGGCGGAAAAGCTGGGCGGTGCGCCGCAGACGTCAGGGCTCGCGAGTTACGTCGCATCGCGCTGGGATGCCTCGCTCACTTGGGACAGGGTCGCGTGGCTGCGCTCGATCACGACGCTGCCGATCGTGGTCAAGGGCGTGCTGGCCGCGGACGACGCCGTGCGCGCCGTCGAGGGCGGCGCGCATGGCATTGTCGTGAGCACGCACGGTGGCCGGCAGCTCGACACGGTCATCTCCACGACGCGAGCGCTCCCGCCGATCGTCGATGCGGTCGCGGGCCGCGCGGAGGTTTATGCCGACGGCGGCATCCGCCGCGGCACGGACGTGCTCAAGGCGCTTGCGCTCGGCGCACGTGCGGTGCTCATCGGCCGACCCTACCTGTGGGGGCTCGCCATGGACGGGGAAGCGGGGGTCCGCCATGTGCTGGAGCTCCTGCGCGACGAGCTCACCGTGGCGATGATGCTCACGGGGCGCCCGACGGTGGCGTCGCTGGGTCGCGACCTCGTGGCGTAACGACACAGCGGTCGGTACGCGCGGGCTCCCTGACAGGCGCGGGACCATACGCGAAGCCAGACGCGAAACCGGGCGGGGCGGGCCGCGTAGTGAAGACAGCCCCCGCTACCGGAGTCCTGTCGTGATCGAATCCCTCCTGCGCCTCCTCGCCCTGCGTCCGCTCCTCACGATCGCCATCATGGGCATTCCACTCTTGGTGCTCATCGTGATCGGGCTGGCGGCGATCATGCTGTTCAAGCTGCTGCTCTTCGTGGTCTTGCCGGTCGCCATCGGTGTGTGGCTGCTGCGCCGGATCTTTCGCGGTCGCCCTGCACGGTCACATGAACCAGTAGCGGAGCCCGTCGCGAGCGTATGACCGACGGCTCGGCGTTGCCGCGGCGCGCTGACGGCGCGTCGCGACCGAGCACCACGCACTGCATGACAGGTCCGGACCGAGCGCGGCGACTTCACGTCGTCGCGCTCGCCGCGTTACCAGATGGATGTGGGCCGGCTGCCGCGATGATGCGTCTTGACGGCGTGCCTCAGGCCACCGCCTTTGCGAAGAGGCCGAGGATGCCCGTCCACCCGTTGGGCGCTCCAACCGACGCGGCCATCGCCGCACCGCCCTCTCCGTGCCGCTCGAAGTGCCGGTGCTCGAGCTCGACGCGCGTGCCACTGCCCTCGGCCACGAAACGGATTTCCACCTCGCTCGCCTTGGCGGGATTCGGCTCGCACTGATACGTGGGCGTGATCTGCCACGAGAGCACGAGGCGCGAGGGCGGCTCCCACGCGAGCACCGTGCCCCAGGTGACCTCGCTGCCGTCCATGTGGGTGCTGTAGCAGCGGCCGCCGACGCGCGGTTCGACGAGGCTCGCCTTCATGTCGGTCTTGCCGATGTGGTGCGTGCGTGGCCACCAGCGATCGAAGCCGGCGGTGAAGACCTCGAAGGCGCGCGCGGGCGTGGCCTGCACGACGACGCTCGTACGGACGGGGGGAACGGTCAAGGTCTGGGTCATGGCGTGCGGCGCCTCCGCGCTTGGGTGGGACGTTCGACCTCGGTCTTGAAGGCCTGCAGCGCGTCGGTCCAGAACTGCTCGAAGAAGGTGCGCAGGGCGGCGAGACCACGCGAGTCGAGTTCGTAGAGCCGGCGGGTGCCGGCGGGGCGCACGACGACCAGGTGGGCGTCCTTGAGCACCTTGAGGTGCTGCGAGATGGCGGGCCGCGAGACGGGGAACCGTCCGGCGATCGTGCCGACCGGGGCCGGCCCCTTCCGCAGCAGCAGGAGGATCTGCCGGCGGGTGGGGTCGCCGAGGGCGGCGAAGGAGACGTCTTGGTAAGTCATAACTTACGGTAAGTAAGAGCTTACGGTCGGCGCGTCAAGGGGGCGACGGCACGAGGCCCGCTCGCATCACCTCGCGAACGGGCCTCGTGTCATTCGGCCACCGCGTGCCGTCCGCCGTGGCGTGCGTGCGCGAGGAGCGCCGGCTAGAACACCACCGGCTGCACCTTCCGCTGCCGCAACCGCTCGTTGAACGCCTGCAACTCGCCCTTGAGCAGCGCGTCGATGCGTCCCTTCACCGCCACGAGCTGCTCGTGGAGCACGCCGGCCACTTCCTGCTGTTGCTTGGTGGGCGGCTGGTCGGCGCCATCGAGGCCGGTGCCCAGGTACATCAGCTGCTCCGTGAGGCGCATCGGCCAGCGCAGCTGGTCCTGTCCGCGGCCCGTCGAGCGCAGCTGCCGCAGGTACTCCTCCTGCGCCGTGAACTTCTTCTCCATCGAGTCGGTGGCCGCGCGCAGGTCCGCCGAGCGCGCGTCGTCCTTGAGCAGGTCACGGAGTTGGGCGAGCTGCGCGCGGACCCCCTGCACGGTGTTGATCTGGTCGGCCGCGTCGTTGACGTCGGCCATCACGGCGCGCGTCGCGGCCACGCTCTGCGCGATCTCCGCATCGGTGGCCGGATAGTTCGGGTCGCGGCGCACCTCGAGCTTCTCGCTCAACTCCTGGGCGCCGATCTTGAGCTTCACGGTGTAGCTGCCCGGCGGCACGAGCATCGAGAAGCGGCCGATCCACGGCGCGGGCTTCGCGTCGTAGCCGATCTGCGGTGCGGGTGAATACAGGGGCGTGGTGCGCACCTTGGTCTCGCGCGTGCGGTCGGATTGCAGGTCCCACCAGTAGCGGTTCATGCCGGCCTTGCCCGCGACGTTCATCGTGCGCCACGTCGTGCCCGCGGCATCGGTGAACGTCACCGCGACCGAATCCTTCTGGTCAGTCTTGAGCCAGAGGTGGAACGAGGCGCCGTAGGGCGGGTCGTCGCCGGCGTTAGCGTCCTCGATCGGGGCAAAGCGGGTCTCCTGCGTGCGGAACCGGTACGCCGCGCGCGGCGCGAAGAGGTGCGCATCCTTGGTCGCGATGTCCATCGCGTTCCGGAGTGGCGTGATGTCATCGAGAATCCAGAAGCCGCGCCCGTACGTCGCGACCACGAGGTCGGAGAAATGTTCCTGCACCGTGATCCAGTAGACGGGCGCGTGCGGCAGGTTGTTTTGCAGCGGCTGCCAGTTGGCGCCGTCATCGAACGACACGTACAGCCCGTTCTCGGTGCCCGCGTAGAGCAGGCCGCGCTTGACCGGATCCTCGCGCACCACGTGCACATACGAGAGCGCGCTCTTGGGAATCCCGTTCGTGATCGGCGTCCACGTCTTGCCGAAGTCGCTGGTCTTGTAGATCCACGGATCGCGGTTGTTCACCTGGTGGCCGTCGACGGTGAGGTACGCCGTGCCCACTTCGTACCGCGACGGCTCGATGTTCGAGATCGTCCCCCACTCGAGCAGCCCGGGAATGTTCTTCGTCACGTTGGTCCAGGACTTCCCGCCATCGCGCGAGAGGTGGACGAGGCCGTCGTTCGTGCCTGCCCACAGTAGCCCCTTCTCCAGCCGCGACTCCGCGATCGCGAACACCACGCCCGCGTACTCGACGCCGACGTTGTCCGGCGTCAGTCCGCCCGAGCGGATCTGCTTCGACTTGTCGTTGCGCGTGAGGTCGGGTCCGAGCTCCTGCCACGAGCGCCCACCATCGGTCGTCGCCATCACGTACTGCGAGCCCACGTACACCTTGTTGTGATCGTGCGGGCTGATGGTCAGCGGAAAGGTCCAGACGAAGCGGTACTTGAGCGAGTCCGCCGCCCAGCCGATGGTCGTCTGCGGCCAGACTTCCGCGTACGTGGCAATCCCCGTCTTCACGTCGAAGCGCGAGACGATGCCGCCCACCGAACCGAACCCCGACGCGCTCGACCAGATGATGTCGTTGTCGGTCGGATCGGGCGTCGCCCAGCCGCTCTCGCCGCCGCCCACCGTGAACCAGTGGCCGCGCGAGATGCTGCCCGTCCCGGGAAAGCCGAAATCATTCCGCGTCCGCGAATTGCTCGGCCCGCACGCGCTCGGCCCGTCCTGGCGGTTGCCGCACACCGTGTATGGAATGCGCGTGTCCGTGGTTGCATGGTACATCTGCGCGACGGGCAGCTGCAGGCGGAACCAGCTCCGGCCGCGGTTCTGCGTGATGGCGATGCCATCGTCATGGCTCACGATGATGCGGTTGCCGTTGGTCGGGTCGAACCAGATGTCGTGGTGGTCACCTGCGGGCGTCTCGACGATCGACGGATCGATGATGGTCTTGCCACCGTCGACCGTCTTGCTCCAGTTGGACGCGAGGAAGTACGCCTCGTCCTGGTTGTCGGGCGCCACACCCATGCGGTTGTAGTAGTGCGTGCGACCGGCCAGCTGCCGGTCGTAGCTCACGAGCTCCCACGAGTCGCCGGCGTTGTCTGAGCGCCAGAGGCGGCCGTTGTCGGGATCGGGAATGTTGGTCGCGGGCACGCCGTCGCCCGTCTCGATGAGCGCGTAGACCCGGTTCGAGTTCGCCTTGGTGACGCCCAGTCCGATCTTGCCGACCGGCTTGGTGGGAAGGCCGTGTCCCGTGAGGCGCTTCCACGTCGTGCCGCCATCCAGCGACTTCCAGATGCCGGAGCCCGCGCCGCCCGACATGCGCCCCCACGTATGGATCTCCACCTGCCACATCGCCGCGTAGAGGATGCGCGGGTTGTTCGGGTCCATCAGCACGTCGATGCCGCCCGTGGAGTCGTTCACGAACAGCGTCTTCTCCCACGTCTTGCCGCCGTCCATCGTCTGGTAGATGCCGCGATCGCTCGACGGGCCGTAGGCGAAGCCGAGCACGGCGACGACGACGTGATCGGTGTTGCGTGGATCGATGGCGATGCGCGCGATGCGGCCCGAGTTCTCGAGCCCCGCCTTGTTCCACGTCTTGCCGGCGTCGGTGGACTTGTACATGCCCATGCCGGCCGAGATGTGCGAGCGGATGAACGGCTCGCCGGTGCCAGCCCAGACGACGTTCGGGTCAGCCGGCGCCACCGAGATCGACCCGATCGACGACACCGGCAGGTCGTCGCTGATCGGGGACCAGTGGATCCCGGCGTCGGTCGTCTTCCAGATGCCGCCCGACGCGGCGCCCGCGTAGTAGGTCATCGCGTCGCCGGCGATGCCTGCAATCGACGTGACCCGATTGCCCACGGGCCCGATGTGGCGGTACTTCATCGACGCCAGCTGCGTGCTCTCGACGCGAGGGCTGGTGGCAGCCGTGGATGGGCGACGCTGCGCGGTAGCGGCGAGCGGCAGGAGCAGCGCGCTGGCAGCGAGGACAAGGCGACGGGTCATGCGGCGGCCTGGGTTGGGTGGGTGTTCCGCGTCCGCGCCCCAGCGCGTCCACAGACGCCCAATGTCCGGCAGGTGAAGGCACACAGCAAGCTGTGCCGCGCTAACTGCGCGCAGCCTCGACGCGGGCTTGCGGCGCATCGCTGCCGTGGTGAGAATGCTGGGCGCCCGCGACCGAACAAAAACCGAAATCGCACCCACACAGCAGGAGTCGACACATGCCCGGCCAGATCGCGTCCGCCCTCATCCCCGAGCTGCAGCACGAGGCCATTGCCACGCGCAAGCTGCTGAGCCGTCTCCCCGTCGACAAACGTGACTGGGCGCCGCACCCCAAGTCGTTCACCCTGGGCAGGCTCGCCACGCACGTCTCGCAGCTCGTCGGATGGACCGGCACCATGTCCAAGATCCAGACCATCCGCGGCATGTGCATCAACCATTTCATCCATCACCGCGGCCAGCTCTCGCTCTACCTGCGCCTCAACGACGTGCCGCTGCCCAACCTGTATGGGCCCAGCGCCGACGAGCAGTAGACGTTCCGAGCGAAGCGAAGAACCTGATTCTCACCGCCTGAGGACACGAAGGACCTGCCTTTCGCGCGAAAGGCAGGTCCTTCCCTGCGGTCAGGCGACAGGCCTACGGCACGGTCGCGACGCGCGTGGAGGTGGCCGGGGTCACGAGGTAGCCGGTGGACGTCGCGCTGATGTTGCTGGTGCCCGTCGCCACCGGGCGCCACGCGACGCCGCCCGTCAGTACGGTATTGGCGCTCGTCGATGACTTGGGCGCGATGTTCACCGTCGCGGTCGCGGCGCCGTTCACCGTCTGCGTCACGAGCAGCACGAACGCCGGCGTCGCGGAGCTCAGGTTCACCGTCAGCGGTGTCGGCGTGGCCGAGTTCCACCGCACCGACTGGAGTTGCTGGATCGACGTCGGCGCCGTCGGCGAGTTCGGCAATCCCACGCGCACCGAGAAAGAGCGGTCGGCGGTGCCCGCGGTGGCGGAGCCCAGCACGCTCGTGATCTCGACCATCGGCTGCGCGACCGAATCGGTGACCGTCCCGGAAGTGAAGCCCGGTGCGCTCAGCGTGACCGCCACGTTGCCGAACTGAGCCTCGACGCCCTGCACCCAGTAACTCACCGTCGTCGCGCGGTCGGGCACGTTGACCGTGATGCTGGCCGCGCCCGGCGTGCTGTCATTCAGCGCCACGAGCAGCTTGGCCGGATCGGCGCTCGTGATCGTGACCGTCTTGCCGAAGTGGAAGCTGCCGCCGAGGAAGCCGTTCTGTTGTACCTGCAGGCCGGCGCCCACCGTGGTCGTACCCGACGGGTTGATCGCCGGCGTGGTGACGGTCACCGTCTGCGACGCATTGGTCGTGCTGGTGTAGCCGGGGATCGTGACGGATACGAGCGTCGTGCCGGCGGTCTTTGACAGTTCGCCGGTGAAGTTGACCTGGCCGATCGAGCTGCTCGTCGTCGAGAAGCGCGGCGCGATCTGCACCGAGATCGCCCCGAGGCCGTTGGTCGTGTCCGCAGGCGAGAGCAGGCTCATGACGCTCGGGTTGGAGCTCGTCATGGTGACGGTGAGCGGGCCCGGGCCGCCGGCGCGCAGCGATTGGCTGGAGACCGTGCCGCCCTGCGGGATGCCGATGACCGCGACCGCCGTGCCGCGGTTGAACGCGACCAGGTTCGTGTTCAACGAGAGCGAGACGGCCGGCGGCACGACGTTCACGATGTGCGTCACCTGCGTGTAGCCGTTGGCGGAGAGCGTGATGGTGGCCGTGCCCGAGCCGTTCTCGATGCCCTGGATGTAGTACGTGAAGCCGTTTGCGGTCGGCAAGACCGGAATCGTGAGCGTACCGACGCCAGGCGTCGAGTCGTTGGCCGCGAGCTTGACCAGCGTGGTGTCGGAGCTCGTGAGCGTAATGACGGTGCCCGCCGGCGCCGGCGCACCGAGCGACACGAAGCCCACCTGGATCTGCAACCCGGCGCCGACGGTGAACGGCCCGCCCGCGCCGATCGCGGGTGCGGTGAAGATCGCGGTGTCGCTGATCGAGCTTACGAGCGCCTTGAAGTTCACGCTCTGCGACGACTTGGCGAGTCGTGCGACGCCCGAGGTGAGCGGGCGCAGCTTGACGCCGCCCTGCGAGAGCGTGCTCGTCGACGTGGACTGTCGCTGCCTGAGCTGCACGACCACCGAGTCGAGGCCGGTCACCGAGTCGGCGACGCTCAGCAGCTTCGACACGGCCGGCGTGCGGTTGAGCACGTTGACGTTGAGCACCGGCGCCTGCGCACGGAGCGACTGCGAGCTGTTGATCACCGTGTCCGTCGGCAGGTTCACGTAGCCGACCTGCACCTGCAGGATGGCGGGCGCGGTCAGCGTCGTCGTCGTGTTGGGCACGCCGATGAGACGCACGCCCGAATTCCGCAGGAAGACGCGGCCGGTGACCTGCGTGTAGCCCGGCGCACTGTACGTCACGAACACCGAGTCGTTGACCGGGTTGACGCCCTCGAGCGCGTGGAAGTAGAAGGTCTGGCCGCTGGTGAAGCCGGCCGAGATCGGCATTGTGATCGTGCCCGCGAGCGTCGAGTCGGTGAGGCCGAGCCGGAGGCGCGTGGTGTCCTGCGAGGTGATCGTGACCGTCACGCCGCCAACGGGCGCGGGGGTGCCGAGCAGGTTCGAGAAGACGCCGGACTGGAGCCCGCGACCGAGGACCGTGCCGTTGCCCGGGGACAGCATCGTCGGCGCCGTGACCGTGATCGTGTCGATCGGCCAGTTGCCCTGCGTGAAGGTCGGGCTGCCCTGCGGTGCGATGCGCAGCGTGGTTGTGCCACCGGCGACCGGCCGGAACGCGACACCCGATCCGCCGACAACGAAGCTGAAGTCGGTGTTGGACTTTCTTGGCACCAGCGAGACCGTCACCGTGTCGCTCCCCACCGTCGTGTCGGCGTTGGTGAGCAGCTTGCCGACCGTGGTCGAATCATTGAACACGGAGAAGATCAGTGTGGGCGCCTGCGCTCGCAGCGGCTGGAAAGCGCCGATTGTCGGGTTGTTCGCGACGGAACGGTAGCCGACGCGCGCCGCGAAGAAGGTGCGGGCGGAGAGCGAGGTCGTGGTGGCCGGCAGGTTCGTGAGCGCATACGCCGCTGTGCGCAGCTGCAAGAAGTAGATGCCGTTCTGGTAGCCCGGCGCGGAGACGAGGAGCGTGTCGTTCAGGTCGGGACCCGTTCCCTCGAGCGCGTGCACATACAACTGGATCAGGGTCGAGCCTGCGGGTACCGGCACGTTGAGCGTGTCGCCGACGATCGTGGAGTCGGTGTTGGAGAGCTTGAGGAGCCCCGGCTGCGGATTGATGATGCGCACGGTCACGCCACCGGCGGGCGCCGGCACCTGCAGGCCGGTCCAGGCACCGGAGACCTGCAGGCCGCGTCCGACCGTGGTCGCGCCGGTCGCGATGGTCGGTGCGCTGATCGGCACGGTGCGCAGCGCCTGCGATGGCACCACCGTGATCATGGTGTCGATGATGCTGACGCGGAGCGTATCCGTGCCCGCGCCGATCGGTTGCATCGCCACCGTACCGAACTGGAGCCCGCTGAGCGTCGTGTTCGACGTGACCGGCTTGAGGATCGCGGTCAGCGAGTCGAGGAGCGTCGTGGTGTCGGCGCCCGTGAAGCCGCCGCGCAGGCGGGCCACGAGCGGGCTGCTCGAGGTGAACGAGATGTTCCTCGGCGCCGCACCTGCGCGCACGTTCTGCACGAAGATCGACGTCGGGCTGATCGTCGGTTGCAGGTAGCCGATCGACGAGTAGAGGATCGAGCGCGCGGAGAGTGTCGTCGTGCCACCCGTGGGCGCGTTGTCGAGGCGAATGCCGATGTTCCTGAGCTGGACGAAGAACGTGTCCGGGCTGAACCCGGCCGCCGACGCGAAGACCTGCACCGAGTCATCCGGCGCCTTCCCCTCGAGCGCCTGGACGTAGAAGCTCACGAGCGTCTGCCCGTTGGGCAGGACCACGTTGAGCGTGCCGCCGCCGAGCGCGGTGTCGATCGCGCTCAGGCGCACGCGCGAGGAGTCTGCCGTCTGCAGCCTGACCGTCACGCCACCGTGGGTGCTCACCGTCAGGGCGAAGGTCTGGTTCAACTGCTGCAACCCGCGTCCGACGGCCACGTTCGCGAAGACCAGCTTCGGCTTCGGCTGGATCGTGATCGAGAGCGAGTCGGGCGTCACACCTGCGCTCGCCGACGCCGCGAGCTTGGCAGTGCAGGGGAGCGTCGCGGTGCCAGCGTACGTCACCGGGATGACGAGGTTCGGGCTACCGGCCGGGATCGCGCCGCTGCCGTTGGCGACGCACGCTGTGTTGGTGCTCGTGAAGGTGATCGGCACGCCACCCGCCGGCGCCGGAATCGCGACGCCCGCCGACTGCAGCTGGATCGTGTCGAGCGGTGCAGGAATGCCGCCCACGAATGCGGTCGCCGCCGTCGGCTTCCACTTGAGCGCGGCCGTGACGTTGGCAGTGAGCGTGAAGGGCGCGTAGTTGGGATTGGTGAGCGCGAGCGTGGTCGAGCCCAGCGCGTCGCCGCGGACGCTCGCGGAGCCGGTCGTGAGGCCCGACGCGATCGTGACCGTCGGCGTCGTCACGAACACGGTCGTCGGCACCTGGCTCGTGACCGTCACGGGCAACCCGCCCGCAGGCGCCGCCGTCGTGAGCAAGATCGGGAGCGACGTCACCTGGCCGAGGCCGACGTTCAACGTCGCGCTCGACGACAGCAAGTTGAGCGACACCGGTACGTTGAGCGTGCCGGTCACGTAGCCGCTGGCGGTGGCGGACACGAGGCTTGTGCCGGCCGTTCCGCCGCCTGTGACGCCGATTGTGCCGATCGAGTCGCCCACCACGATGGTGGTGGAGGGCTGGAGCAACGTCAACGTCGCGGGCGCCGCGCTCGTCACGTTCACGGTGATCGGACCGGTGGCCGCCGACACCGGGGCACTCGTCCGGATCACGATCGTGCCCGATCGACCGACACCCACGACGTTCGATCCGAGGACGGTCACGAACAGCGTCGGCGTCACCGGCAACGACGTCGCGCCGAAGGTGAACGGTGTCACGCCGGCCGGCGTCGTCACGCTCGCCGTGGCAGTCTTGGCGCCAGGGCCGAGCGGCAAGGTCCAGACCGAGCTCGCGAGTCCCGTCGCGTTCGAGGCGACACTCGGCGGCGCGAGCGTGCCGCTCGCGGTCGCGAAGTTCACCGTCACGCCGCTCACGCCGTTGCCGAGCGAGTCGACGACCTTGGCCACGAGCGGATTGGTGAGCGCGTTGCCTTCGATGGCGGTCTGCAAGTCGCCGCTCGACGCGATCACCTTGACCGCCGGCGCGACGTTGGCCGTCGCGGTGAAGCGCACCGTGCCGACACCGGTGGTGGCCACGAGCGTATCGACGCGCGGCACTGCGCCCATGCGCCAGCCACCGCTGGTGGACACGCCGGCCACACTCGACAGGGACGAGTCATTGACCGGGCGACTCGTGCTGCCACTCACCTTGGTGAAGTAGACCATGACGCCCGGCACCACATTGCCGAGCGAGTCCTTGATGATCACCGAGGGCGCCACGGCCAGGACGGCGCCGACCGCGCCGGTCTGCGCATTGCCCGTCTGGATCGTGATGGTCTTGGGCGTGCCCGGGTTCGCGGTCGCGGTGAAGATCACCGGCGCGAGCTTCGGTGCGACCACCTGGAATTGCTGCGCGCCGGTGCCGGGGCCGAGCGTGACGTTCGTGCTCGCGATGCCGTTGACGTCCGTGATGACGGTGGCGTTCTGCGCCGCGCCACCGGACAGCGAGGAGAACTGGATGGGCAGGTTCGGCACGGCGCTCGAGTCCGCGGCCTTGACCTGGATCGAAAGCGGCACCGCCAGCGCGTTGCCGACGATGCCGGTCTGCGCGTCGCCGGTGAGCTTCGCGATGACCACGGGCACCGGCGTGAAGAACAGTCGCGTCGAGTCCTTGATGCCCGTGGCGGTCTGCGCCACGATCCACGCGAAGCCACTGTGCTGCGGCACGACGACCGCGTTCGGCTGCCTGGTCACGCGCACGTGCACCGACGTATCGGCCGAATTGATGACGAGCGGGATGTTGCTGAGCGCGCCGCCCGTGCTGTCCAACCCCGTCGCGCGGTAGCTCAGGCTGTCGCCGAAGAGGACCGCGGTGTCCTTCGGGAAGACCGAGATGGAGGCGGCGCTTGCTCCGGCGCCGACGTACTTGATCGTGATCGGCGTGGACACCGGCGGACCGGGCGACCCGGCATCCTGTGCCGTGACGGTCACCGTGCCGGCGAAGAGCACCGTCGACCCAGCGCGTCCCTGGATCGTCGCGGGAAGGGGATCACCCTTCTTCGAGTTCGGCACCACCAGGCTGACCACGATCGAGTCGGTCGTCGGCCCGAATGCATAGGTCGTGTCGACCTTGGGCGGATTGCCGATGATGACGCGGAAGTTCGTGATGCCGAGCGCCGCCGAGAGGTGCGGAATGTTCGGCATGATCGGCGCGAGCAACACGCGCACGGGCAGCTTCGGTCCCGTGGGTCGATCGCTGCAGGAAAGTCCCGCCGCGATCGCCACGAGGCCGGCCAGCACAGAGAGAACTCGGCGAGGGCGGGACACGGCATACACTATCGCCTCCGTCACCCCTGTACGGCAAGCACCCAGACCCCCTTTAACGGGTGACCTTCGTCACCCCCCGGCGCACCGTGACAGTTTGACTCTGGCTGTTACTTGAGCGAAATTGTGAGGATGGCCAAGGAAAGCGCGATCGAGATGGAAGGTACGGTGTCTGAAGTCCTGCCCAATGCCACCTTTCGGGTGACAATGGAGAATGGGCATGACGTGCTTGCCACCATGGCAGGCAAGATGCGGCAGTTCCGCATCCGCGTTGCCCAGGGTGATCGGGTGACGATCGAGGTCTCGCCGTACGACCTGACCCGCGGTCGCATCACGTTCCGCCACAAGAACTAGGCGCGCAGCAACTGCGCAGCAAACCGCCCCCGGCGCCATTGGCACCGGGGGCGTTGTCGTGTTGGAGCCTGCTGCGCTACTTCGCGCTCTTCTTGGCTGCAGCGGACTTGGGCGAGCCTTCTCGTGGCGCCTTGGCAATGGCCGCCTGCACCAAGCCGACGAGATACGGATCGCGGAGGTCGATGGCGCCAACCAGCTTCATCTTCCGCTTCTTGCCGCCATCGGCTAGCAGCTTCTTGTGGGGATCGGGGAGCGTCGCCCCCTGCGAAAATCCGAGTTCCACCTGTTCGGCGGCGGCGGAGACGTAGACGAACGCATCGTCAGTGTCACCGGTGAACGAAAACGTCACCGAGACGCCATCTGCTCCGGTGCCGATCGCTTCGGCGGCGTCGGGTGCTTCGCGAATCACGGCCGCGCGTGCGGCCAGCGCGAGGCGCTGGATCGTCGCGTCGAACGCGCCGAGGGACTGAATGAGGGAATCTGGTGCGGGCCTGGTCGGCGGCATGAGCTACTGGGCGAGGGGCGAACCGCTAAGCCCGGAAATATAGCGGAGGACCACTCGTGGCGGGGGCCTCAGGCCGCGCCCGCGGCGTGCACAGATCGCGTGACGCCCGCGATGAGCAGCATGCCGACGGTGAGGATTGCCGCCGCGACAAAGAAGGGCGCGCCCGCCGCCGCTGCCGGCATGCCGGGGGCGATCGCCAGTGCGAACGTGCCGGCGAAGAGCGTCGGGCCGATCATGCCGGTGAGTCCCTGCAGGCTGCCGAGCGCCCCTTGCAGCTTCCCCTGCTGCTCGGGCGACACCCGTGCCGACATGAGCGTCTGCGCCGATGGGCTGTAGAGCCCCGCCAGCGAACCGAGCGGGATCCCCAGGAGAAAGAGGGCGCCGCTCCCGGCCGCGCCATAGATCAGACTCGAGAGTGCGCCGAAGCCCAGGCCACAGAGGGCCGCGCTGCGCTCGCCCAAGCGCGCCACGATCGGTCGGATCAAGCCGCCCTGCACCACGGCGCTCGCCACGCCCACGAGCGCGAGCGTGTACGACGTGCGCGCGGTGCTCCACCCGTAGCGGTGTCCCACGTAGAGCACGTAGACGCTGGGCAGCACCTGATGTGCGAGCTGGTAGCAGAGCTGCACGGCGGCGAGGCCGAAGAGTTCCGGATGCGACCGCAGCAGCACGAGCGATCCAAACGGGTTCGCGCGCGTCAAGCGGAATGCTTCGCGTCGCTCGACCGGAAGCGATTCCGGCAGTACCACGAGGCCAAAGATGGCGTTGAGTGCGGTGATCGCCGCAGCCACCCAGAATGGCAGGCGCGGATCGTGCGCGCCGAGCAGTCCGCCCAGTGCCGGCCCGAGGACGAAGCCGAGTCCCCAGGCCGCGCCGATGATGCCAAAGGCTGCGGCGCGCTTCTCCTGTGGCGTGACGTCCGCGATGTAAGCGCCCGCCGTGGTGTAGGTCGCGCCGCAGATGCCCGACGTGATGCGGCCGAGCCAGAGCCACGCGAGTGACGGCGCCCACGCCATGATGAGGTAGTCCGCGGCGAGGCCGAAGAGCGCGATCAGCAGGACCGGTCGGCGTCCGAACCGGTCCGACATCGCGCCGAGCAGCGGCGAGAAGAGGAACTGTGCGAGCGCGTACGCGCTGCCGAAGAGCCCCCACATGTTGGCCGCGCGCACCGTGTCGTTGTCGAGGAACGTGACGACGAGCTTGGGCAGCACGGGTACGACGATCCCGAACGCGAGAACGTCCAGGACGACCGTGAGGTAGATGAAGGCGAGGTCGCGCGAGCGCGGGGCGGTGTTTGCCACGTGCGGAAACTATCGAGCGAACCTCAGGCGTCGAGTTCGGACCGCCAATCGACGGTGAACGACACGTCCCACGTGTCCGCGCCCAGTGCGCGACGCTCCGCTTCCCACACCGTGGCGCCGCCACCACCGGCCAGTTCCACCACCTGCGTGGACGTGCCGAGGCAGAACGGCGCGAGCCAGTCCACGAGGCAGCCCGGCACGGTGAAGCGCATGCGCGCCGAGTCCGTGGTGGCCTTCTCGATGCGCACGGCGCCGATGGTGAAGAGTCCGCGCCAGAGTGCGGGCACCTTGCTGACCACGAAGGCAGGGGTGGTCACGCGCAGGACGAGTCGCTGCATGGTGCTCAGCTGGCGGCTCGCCACGTACGCGTAGAGCGGCGCCACCACTTCGTCCTCGGGCCGATCGACCTGCTGGGCAACGGCCTGCACGGCGCGACGCAGCGCGCCGAAGCGATAGACACCGATCGGCACGGGTTCGCCCTCCCACTCGCGTCGATCGGTGAGGCTCAACGACGCGAGCGCGCGCTGCCAGGTGGGCATCCCGTACGACTCGATCGCCCACGACGCCGCCAGCTGGAAATTGGCGCCACGCGCGATGCGATCGGCCGCGATGGCGAGCGATGGCGACGCGATCGATGCGGAGGAGTGCCGGGCACCGGCGCGAACCAGCGCGCGGAGGCCTTCGGGGGTCCGGGAGTGTGGGCGAGGCGGCATGGTCCTGTCAGTATCGGCTGACACGCGCAGGACCTGCACGACCGTCAGGCCGAGAGCGGCGTCCGGCTCACGAGGATCGCGTCTTCGTCCGCGTAGATCCAATCCTTGGGTTGGATGATCGCGCCGGCCACGGTGATCGTCACCTGTCGCTGGCCGGGAATGGACTCCGTGGCGCGTCGCGCGGTGGTGCCGAGCGCCTTGACCCCGAAGTCGAGCGCGTTGATGCCGTTCGAGTCGCGGATCGCGCCGAGGATGACGACGCCGGCCCAGCCGTTCTTGCGGGCCGATTCGGCGAGCCGGTCGCCCATCAGGCCGACCTTGAGCGACCCTTCGCCGTCGACCACGAGCACGCGTCCCTCGCCGGGCTCCTCGACGAACGCCTTGACCGGATGGTGGTTCTCGAAGGTGTGCACCGTCGCCGCCGGTCCCATGAAGGCGCGCCACTTGCCGAAGGAGCGGAACTGCGCCTCGAGCACCTGCATCTTGTCGCCGTGTGCATCGTAGAGATCAGCGGTGACGATCACGCGGTCCTCCTTCAGGTGGGAACGATCACGGTGCGCACCCCGGGGCCGAACCGGTCGAGGGCATCGAGCGCTTCGTTGATGCGCGCCGCGTCCAGCGGAATCGTGCGCGTGACGGCGCCGACCGCATCGAGGGCACCGGTGCGGGCGAGTTCCACGAGCGGTTCGAGCTCCGACCTGAGATGGTCGTTGCACCCGATCAGCTCGGCTTCGAGGCCGAGGATCTCGCGATAGGTCTCGACCGGCGTAATGCCGGCCGTGAGGCCGACGGCGACGGCGCGTCCCATGGGGCCGAGCACGCGCAGTGCCTGGCGCGTCGTCTCCACGAGTCCCACGAGTTCGAGCGCCACGTCGACGCCACGTCCGCCGGTGGCCGCGCGCACCGCCGCCACGGGGTCGCCGTGCGAGGCGTCGACGACATCGGCCCCGTGCGCCGCGGCCCGGGCGAGCCGGTCACGATCGAGGTCGATGGCGATCACCTGCGCCGCGCCCATGGTGCGCGCGAGCTGCACCGCCGACTGCCCGAGTCCGCCCGCGCCGAAAATGGCCACGCGCTCGCCGGCGACGAGTCGCGCTTTCCGGAGGGCGTGGTACGACGTGGCCGACGCGCACATGAGCGTGGCGCCCGGCGCGTCGGCAACCGCGGCCGGCAGCGACACCGCGTTCCGCGCCGGCACCACGATGAACTCGGCCCACCCGCCATCGCGATGCGAGCCCAGCATGCGGCACTCCGCACAGAACTGCTCGTTGCCTTGCGTACACCAATCGCAGGTTCCGCACGTGACGTTGTAGTGCAGCACGACGCGGTCGCCCAGCTGTCGGTTGCGCACGTCGGCGCCGAGCGCGACAACGACGCCCGCCACTTCATGGCCGAGCGTGAGCGGCAGGGACTTGGATCCATTGCGACCGCTGCGATAGTGCGCATCGGAGTGGCAGATGCCGGCGGCGGTCACGCGGACCAGCACGTCGTGGGGGCCTGGCGTCGGGACCGGCAGCTGCTGCATCTCGACCGGGGCGCCGGTGGCGACAAGGCGCACGGCGCGCATCGTGGTGGGAAGAACCATGGCGAACAAGATGACGCGGCGCGTGACGTGGCGCACCTGCGGAGGAATCGCGTGCGCATGGGGTGCGTGTGCGCTCGCGCTGGCCATCCGCCAGATTTGAGCGTCGACCTTCCACCCTGATCGATCACGCATGTTGGCCCTGCCCGAACACCCGGATCATTTCGCCCACGCCACGTGGGATGATGTCCTGCCGTGGTACGAACAGCTGGCGACCACGGCCGTGACGGCAGAGGGCGCGGAGGCGTGGCTGGCGAGTTGGTCCAAGCTCGAGGAGCTGCTGGGCGAAGCGGGCACCAAGTCGATGATCGCGTACACCTGCGACACGGCCGATCCGGCCAAGGAGGCGGCGTACCTGAGATTTTCGGCGGAGATCGGTCCGAAGGCGCACGAGCAGGGGGTGCGCCTGGCCACGCGTGCGTTGGCGCTCGGCATCGGTCGCGCGGACCTCGCGACGACGATGCGCGAGTTCAAGACCGATGCGGAGATCTTCCGCGAGGCGAACGTGCCGCGCATGGGCGAGATCGAGGAGTTGTCGGCTGCGTACCAGAAGGTGACGGGCGGCCTGAGCGTCGATTGGGACGGCGCAGCGAAGACGATTCCGCAGCTTGGGCCGTATCTGCAGGATCCCGATCGCGCGATTCGCGAGCGCGCGTTCCGGAAGGGCGCCGGGGCCTACCTCGCGGTGCGGGATGCACTCGCGGCGCAGTTCGACAAGATGTTCGCGTTGCGGACCGCGATGGGACGCGAGGCCGGCTTCGCGGACTATCAGTCGTACATCTTCCAGTCGAAGTTCCGCTTCGACTACACGCCGGCCGACTGCGACCGCTTTCACCGCAGCGTCGAAGCAACGGTGGTGCCGGCGGTCAAGCGGCTGCACGACGCGCGCAAGCGGGCCCTCGGCGTCGACACGCTGCGTCCGTGGGATCTTGGTGTCGATCCGCTAGGCCGGCCGGCGCTCAAACCGTTCAGGACGGCCGACGAGCTCACCGGGGCCGCGGAGCGCGTCTTCTCGCGCGTGGACCCGGAGCTCGGCGCACGCTTCGCGCTGATGCGGCGGCAAGGGTTGCTGGACCTCGACAGTCGGCCCGGCAAGGCGCCGGGCGGCTACTGCACCAAGTATCCCTGGTCCAAGGTACCGTTCATCTTCATGAACGCGGTGGGCGTGGCCGACGACGTGACCACGCTGCTGCACGAGGCTGGGCACTGCTTCCACGACTTCGAGGCGAGTGCGCAGCCGTTCATCTGGCAGCGCGGCACCGGATCGGAGATGGCGGAGCTCGCGAGCATGAGCATGGAGCTGCTCGCTGCGCCGCACCTCGCGGCACCGACAGGATGGTTCAGCGAGGCGGATGCGCGCCGCGCGCGTGCGGAGCACCTTGAGGACACGCTGATCGCCCTCGCGCACATCGCGAGCGTGGACGCATTCCAGGCGTGGATCTACGCGAGCGGGCAGGGCCACGACGCGTCGGCGCGTGACGCCGCGTGGCTCGAGATCCGCGCACGGTTCGAGCAGGGCGTCGACTGGAGCGGGCTCGAACGCGAGCGGGTCGCGCGCTGGTATCGCCAGCTGCACATCTTCGAACTGCCCTTCTACTACATCGAGTACGGCATTGCGCAGTTCGGCGCGCTCGGCATCTGGCAGCAGAGCCTGCGCGATCCCGCAGCGGCGGTGGCCAGGTACCGGAAGGCGCTGCGCCTGGGCGGAACGCGGTCGTTGCCGGAGTTGTATGCGGCGGCGGGAGTGGGCCTGATCTTCGACGAGGCGTCGATGGCGCCGATCGTCGCGGACGTCGAGCGGGCGATCGCCGAACTGCGCGCCGACGAGCCGGCGGCTGCGCGCTGATGGACGCCACGGTGCTGAGCTGGACCGAGTACGTGGCGGCCGCGTTCGGCATGGTGAGCGTCTGGCTCTCCACGCGCGAGCACCTGGCGGCGTGGCCCACGGCGATCGTCAACGTGCTGTTGTATGTCGTGGTGTTCCGCGAGCAGAAGCTCTACGCCGACATGGGGCTGCAGGTGATCTACGCGGGCATCTCGATCTACGGGTGGTGGCACTGGGCGCGGGGCGGGGCGGGGGACACGGCCCTGCCGGTGACGACGACGCCGGCACGCCAGCGCGTGGTGCTGGCGGTGATTGCCGCCGCGGGGAGCGCGGTGCTGGGCGCCCTGCTCGCGCGCTACTCCGACGCGACGCTGCCCTGGGCCGACGCCACGCTCTCGAGCACGAGCCTCGTGGCGCAGTGGATGTTGACGCGCAAGCTGCTGGAGAACTGGCTCGTCTGGATCGTGCTGGACGTGTGCTACGTGGCGATGTTCATCATGAAGGGGCTGTGGCCGACGGCGGGGTTGTACGCCGTGTTCCTCGTCCTCGCCTGGATCGGCTGGAAGAGCTGGCGCGAATCCCTGCGCGCGCAGGTCGCGTAGGGATTGGCAGCCCACACCCACTGCCATGCCGCCCCGTAGCGCGAAATCCCCCGTGGTCGCTGGCGCCTCGTCCTACTGGCGCGATGCGCGCGCGCCCCGCTATGCGGTGACGCTGGCCGCGCCATTGCTCGTGCTCTACGAGCTGCTGGCCGCGGCCACCGCAGGGAGTGGCGATGGCGCGGTCCGCAACGGCGCCGACGTGATCCTCACGAGCGCCTTTTCCGCGGTCGCTGGTGCGCGCGGCCCGCTCCTGCTCGGCGTCGTCATGGTGGGCGGCGGCGGGCTGCTTATCTGGCGCGACGTGAAGAAGCACGGCGGCCCAGTCTTGTCGCGGCTCGGGCTCATGCTCGTGGAAGCGATGGCCCTCGCCGTCGCCACATGGGTGGTGGTTGGGTCGCTGACGCAGGGGCTGCTCTCGCGCCTTCACCTGCTCTCGGGGCCGTCGAGCCTCAACGTGCCGACGCAGCTCGCGCTCTCGCTGGGCGCTGGACTCTACGAGGAGTTGCTCTTCCGCGTGCTGCTCGTGGGGGCCCTGCTGTTCGCGGGCGAAGTGCTGCTCGGCTGGTCGCGGCGGGTGTCGGCCACGCTCGCGGTCGTGCTCTCGGCGCTGATCTTTTCGGCGTTCCACTACGTGGGCCCGCTCGGCGACACGCTGACGATCGCGAGCTTCACCTTCCGTGCGATGGCGGGGCTCTGGTTCAGCGGACTGTACGTGACGCGCGGCTTCGGCATCACGGCGTGGGCGCACGCGCTCTACGACGTGGCCATCACGGTGATGCTGGGCTAGCTGTCGTTCCCAAGACGTTGTTCACTCCGTACTAGAGGAAGTGGAGCAGGCGGTGGGGGCGGACGCTGCGCAGGTCGCGCGCGTCACGTATCAGTTGCGCACCCGCAGCACGAGCGAGCGTTACAGCACCGATGCGCGTGCGTGGTCGCGCAGGGACGCGGAGAGCGGAGGTTGCTGGTCGGATCGTGCGACCCCCTCTACTCGCGCCCGCGTGGCGCCCCGCCTGGAGCTGTCATGGTCCCCATCAATACCGGCATTCGTCGCGTCATCGTCGTCGTGCTGGACGGACTTCGTCCCGATGCGATCACGCGCTTCGGTCTCACCCACCTGCAGCGCGCCATGCAGGGCGGCGCGCACACCGTCGAGGGCACAACGGTCACGCCGAGCGTGACGGCGGCAGCCATGACGTCGCTCTTCACCGGTGTGCCGCCTCGCGTACATGGCATCGAGAGCGACCGCTTCCACATTCCGTCGCCGCGCCGCAAGCTCCTGCCGATGACGCAGCTGGTGTCCGAGTTCGGGCTGCCGGTGTCGGTGTGCATGGCGGAAATTCCGTTCCTCTTTCGCGGGCTCGCGAAGCGGTTCGCGCGCGTCGCCGGCGTGGACGACGCGAACTTCGTCGGCAACACCGCACCCGAGATCGTGATGGCGGCGCGGGGCCGGCTCGCGATGCAGCGCCGCGGCCTGATGCTCTTCCACTGGCCCGACGCCGATCGCGCGGGACACCAGCACGGCTGGATGTCGGCGCCCTACGCCGATGCAGCGCGACGGTTAGATGCCACGTTCGGTCTGCTCGCGGCGCTCTGCGAGATCGGACGCGACCCTGGCACGCTGCTCATCGCGCTGGCCGATCACGGTGGTGGCGGCGTGAAGCCCGACGACCACGACTCGGCGCATCCGCACGACCGCACGATTCCGATCGTGCTCTCGGGTGGTGGCGTTACGGCGGGCCGCCTCGCGCCCATGACGTCATTGCTCGACGTGCCGCCGACCGTGCTCTGGTCGCTCGGCATTCCGATTCCCGCCTCGTGGACCGGGCGGCCGCTCCTCGAAGCTTTCTCACCGATGGAAGTCGCCGCCTGACAGCGTGATCGTAGCGGCATGACGGGGGCCGTTTCGATGCCATGCGCTCTCGTGTCCCGTTACCTTTCCGTCGTCGACCCGTGACGCACTCATCGCGTCATGCGCCGCCGACGGAGAGTGATCCCAGACGCGACAGTCCAGCTGCGCCGCGCATCGCTGCGGCGGCTGCCTTGCCGGGCAGCCCGACATCGTGGTCGTTCGATGACGGCTCCCGCGACCTTCGACGCAGGAGCCGTCGGCGCGGTGCTGCCCTCGCTCGCGGAGCGACTGCTGCCGGGGGCGCCTGGTCCTGCCATGGATCTCGTGAGCGATCCGCTGCCGGCCCCGCTCCGGCCAGATGCGTCGCTCACGGTCCTCGATGTCACGGAGTTCTTCGGCGAGACGAGCGGTGGCATCCGCACCTACCTGCTCGAGAAGGCCGCGTACGTCGCGGCTCGCCCGGAGCTGCGCCATGTGCTGCTCGTGCCGGGGGCGCGCGACGCGATCACCGACGCGGACGGCGTGCGGTGCTACCGCGCCCATGGGCCGCGCATTCCGCGGCAGCGCCCCTACCGCTTCATGTTCGCGGCGCGCGCCACGCGTCGCGTGGTCGAACACGAGCGGCCGGACGTGATCGAGGTGGGCAGTCCCGCGCTCGTGCCGTGGCTCGTGCAGCGCGCCAACAAGGTGGCCGACGTGCCGCTCGTCTACTTCTATCACTCGAACTTTCCGCGCGTCATCAGCGCCTTCCCCGAGCGCGACGGCGGGATCAGGCCGCGCCTCTCGCGCCTCGCGTGGCGCTACGCGCGCCGCATCGATCGCATGTTCGACCTGACGGTGGTCACGTCGCAGTTCTCGGCCAACGAGCTGCAGGCGGCCGGCATCGATCGCGTCGTGCGCGTGCCGCTCGGCGCCGACCTGTCGACGTTCTCGCCGGTGCGCCGCGCGCACCGCGACGCCACGCGCGCGTTGCACGGGCTACCGCGCGACGCGCCCTTGGTCGGCTTCGTCGGACGCTTTGCGAAGGAGAAGGAGCTCGACCTGCTGCTCTCGGCGTGGGCGCAGGTCGAGCGCAGGAGCGATGCGTGGCTCGTGCTCATCGGCGACGGCCCCAAGCGGGCGCAGCTCGAGGCACTCGCGGCTGGACGGCGCATCCGCTTCGTCCCCTATCAGTCCACGAGGGCGGCGCTCGCCGACCTGCACGCCGCACTCGACATCTACGTGGCGCCGAGCTCGGTGGAGACGTTCGGGCTCTCGTCGCTCGAGTCGCTCGCGAGTGGTACGGCACTGCTCGCGGCGGATCGCGGTGGCGTCTGCGAGCAGGTGCACGCGTCTGGCGCGGGACGCGTCTTTGTCGCGGGCTCGAGTGCGTCGCTCGCGGAAGAACTCGTGGCGCTGCTCGGCGACGACCTTGCCGTGCTCAGCGCCAAGGCGCGCGTGTATGCGGAGCGCGAGCACGGGTGGTCGCACGTCTTCGACCGGCTGTTCGCGGTCTATCGGGACGTGGTGCGATGAAGCTGCTCGTCTCGATCCACGACGTGACGCCGGCCTTGATGCCGGGGGTTGAATCGCTCTGGGCGCTGTGCCGTCGGCACGGCGTTGTGCCCGCGCTGCTCGTGGTGCCCAACTGGCACGGGGCGTGGCCGATCGCGGACCATCCGGCGTTTCTCGCGTGGGTGCGCGCGCGCGCGGCCGAGGGCGCGGAGATCGTGTTGCACGGCGAGCGCCACGACGAGGTCGGAAGCGAGCGCAGCATGGCGGATGAAGTGCGGGCATTCGGCCGCACGAACAAGGAAGGTGAGTTCCTGACGCTGCGCCGCGAGGAGGCGAGCGCGCGCATCGCGCGCGGACTCGCGCTGCTGCGCGAGCACGGGCTCGATCCGGCGGGCTTCATTCCACCGGCGTGGCTGATGCGCGACGACACGATCGCCGCCTGCGCCGCGGCCGGGCTCGGCTTCACCGAGGACGATGGCGCGATTCACGTCACCGCCGGTACGCGGCGCCGGCTCGCGTCTCCCGTGGTGCGCTGGAGCGGGCGCAGCGCATCGCGCGCGTGGGCGAGCGCGGCCCTGGCGGCGCTGCGCTTCCACCTGCAGCGCGACGCTCCCCTCGTGCGCATCGCGTTCCACCCGAGTGACCTCGATCACCCGGCGACGGCGACCAGCGTGCCGCGCGAGCTGGCGCGCTGGGTTGGCGCCGGTTCCGTGATCCGGTACGGGAACCTGGCAACCCCGCGGGCCGCTGCGGCGTATTAGCAACGATGACTTCGACGACCTCTCGCCAGATCGACGCCGTCGAACGCGCCACGCTGGCCGCCGGGCTGCGTGTCGCGATCTTCAGCGACACATGGCTACCACAGGTGAATGGCGTCACGCGGACGCTCGATCGGTTGCTCAACGCCATCGTCGAGCGCGGTGGCGAGGTGCGTGCCTACACGACCACCGATCCGGCGGCCAAGAACGACGCGCGCATCGTGCGCTACCGCAGCCGCCCGTTCTGGGCCTATCCCCAGCTGCGCGTGGCGCGTCCCGATCGCGCCTGGGCCATCCGCGAGATGGACGCGTTCGCGCCGACGCTCATTCACGCCGCATCGCCATTCGGGCTCGGACTCTCGGGGCGCGCGGCCGCACGTGAAATGGGCGTTCCGCTCGTCTCCAGCTATCACACCTCGCTCTCGGCGTACGCGAAGTTCTACCACCTGGGCGCGCTCGCCACGCCAGGATGGGCGTTCCTGCGCTGGTTCCACAATGCCGGCCGGCGCACGTACGCGCCGACCCACGCCATCGAGCAGGAGCTGATGGCGCACGGCTTCACGGATACCGCGATCTGGAGCCGTGGCATCGACGTCGGCCGCTTCTCGTCGTCGTTCCGTTCGGCGTCGCTCCGCCGCGAGCTCGGAGCGGATGACGACACCTTCCTCGTGGCGTACGTCGGCCGCGTCGCGCTCGAGAAGGGACTCGACACGCTGGTGCGTGCGATGCGCACGGCCAAGGCGAACGCCGGCGGACGCAAGGTGATGTTCGTGCTCGCCGGCGACGGCCCGTACCTCGAGACGTGTCGCGCCGAGGCGCCGGAGGGGACCGCGTTCACGGGGATGATCGGCGGCGACCGGCTGAGCGCGGTGTATGCCTCGTCGGACCTGTTCGTGTTCCCGAGCGTGACCGACACGTTCGGCAACGTGCTGCTCGAGGCGATGGCGAGCGGGTTGCCGGTGCTGGGCGCCGATGCGCCGCCGACGCGCGAGTTGCTGCGCGACGGACGCGGCGCAATCTTCCCGGCGGGAGATCCGGACGCGCTGGCGACGGCGATCCTCGAGCTGGCTGC
The DNA here is from genome assembly GCA_025359135.1 of Gemmatimonadota bacterium. Taxonomy (GTDB): domain Bacteria; phylum Gemmatimonadota; class Gemmatimonadetes; order Gemmatimonadales; family Gemmatimonadaceae; genus JACPPC01. Next base: position 30,273 of record JANYHJ010000207.1, read on the forward strand.
GGATGCGCCGCGCCGCGCTCGACAGGCTGACCTTGGCCTCGCCTTCGCCGCCAAGCAGAGCTGGGACGTGATCTTCGACGACCTGATCCTCGACTACCACCGGGTGACGGGCACGCGCGCGCAGGTTGCGGTGGGCGCATGACGGCGCCGCGCGCGCGGCTCACCGTGACGCCGGACCAGGAGCGCCACCTCACGGTGCGCCGTTCGGCACGCTACGTACGCCTGGGCGGGGCAGGCGAGGTGCGCGACGTCTGGGTGTGCATCCATGGCTACGGGCAGCTCGCGCGTCGCTTCGCGCGCGACTTGGGCGCGCTCGTGGTGCCGGGCTGCCTCGTGCTCGTGCCCGAGGCGCTCAACCGCTTCTACCAGGCAACGCCGAGCGATGATCATCGCGCGGCGCCGGTGGGCGCGACGTGGATGACGCGCGAGGACCGCGAGTCGGAGATCGCGGACTATGTGGCGTATCTGGACGCGCTCTACGCGGCCGAGGTCGCGCCGCTGGGGCCAGGTGCCCGCGTGACCGCGCTCGGCTTTTCGCAGGGCGTCACCACGACCGTTCGCTGGAGCCTGCTGGGCGCTTCGCGCGTGGACCGGCTCGTGTGCTGGGCCGGTGCGCTGCCGCACGACATCGACCTGGCCGCACACGCGGACCGGCTACGCGCGATGCGGCCCGCGGTGGTCATCGGCAATCGCGACGAGTTTGCCGACTGGGCGAGCGTGGAGGCGCAGGTGAAGCGGCTCGACGACGCGGGCATCGCGCATTCGTTGCATCGCTTCGAGGGCACGCACACGCTCGACGACGCGTTGCTGACGGAACTCGCGGCGCGGTAGCTGCCCGCGCCGCGGGCGCTTGACGTGCGCGCTCGCACCACATGCTCGAACTCCGTAGTCGACATGCGCGGTGAACTACGCGCCCGTGGCGTCGCGTGCGCGACGTGCGCGCCATGCGGTGAACCGCCGCAGCGAGAGCGCGATGCCGGTGTAGACGAGCAGCACGCCCGCGAGCGAGGCGAGCGTTGCGATGAGCTGGCCCGGAAACCCAAGCACTTCGCCGGTGTGCGCGAAGCGGATCCAGCCGCGCACGCGACGCGCGAAGGGAAGGTCGGACAATCCGGCAATGGTGCGTATCGCGCCCGATGACGCGTCGAGCGTGACGACCGTGCGCAGGTCGGGACGGAACGTGTTGCCGCCCGAGACCGTGACGGTCACGTCCGAGTCGCCAAGGCCGGGCATGACGAGTTGCAGCTGCGTCCACTCGGGACGCCGCTGCAGCGCGGCTTGCAGCATCGGTTCGAGCGCCGCATGGGTCGTCCGCGTCGCCGTTCCGACCACGGCGGCGGCTTGCGCCGGGGTGCGCGACGCTGCGCGCGCCGGATCAACCGCGGCCCCCATCGCGCTCGCGAGCCATTGGGTCGGCCACTCGAACGACATGAAGACGCCGCTCCCCACGACGATCACGAGCGGTACCCACATCCAGATGCCGGCGACGTGATGCCAGTTGAACTCGCGGGCCTTGGGAGTCAGCCGGAACGCGGGCACCGTCAGGCTGCGCAGGATGGCGCGCGTCCAGCGGCTCGGAAACCAGAGGTAGAGTCCGGAGAGGACGAGCAGGAAGAAGGCGAAGTTCGCGACGCCCGTCGTGGTGCGGCCCCAGCTGCGCGGATCCTGCTGTCCCACGAAGCGATGCCAGCGGCGGAGTTCCTGCATCACGCCCTGCGCACGGCCGGGCGCGCGATGTGGCAACGCGGCGCCGGTATACGGATCGATCGAGAGTCCCGCGCGCTCGCGGTCCTGGAAGCGCAACGTCACCGGCTCGGCCGCGTCGCGCTTGATCACGACGACGCCAACGTTCGAGGCCGGGCCGGCGGCGGCGCGTGCGAGCAGCGAATCGAGCGGCAAGCGCGTTGCGGCGGTCGGCACGGAAACCCGCTCGCGACCATCGATCGTGTCGACGATCTGTCGCTCGAAGCCGAGCGCCGCGCCCGTGACGCTCATGATGAGGATGACCACGCCCGCCGTCGCCCCGACGGCGAGATGACACCAGAAGAGGATGGCGCGGAGCCTGAGCGCGAGCGACCCGATGCTCACGCGGACATCACGAGCGACACGCGCCGCTCACTCGCGTCCCTTCCAGCGATCGAGGTCGCGGCGCTGCTTCTTGTCAGGGCGGCCCTCGGCGAAATCGTACTGCACGTGCGCGAGCTTCAGCTGCAGCTGTGTGCGCTCACGCAGCGCCTTGCCCTCTGGCGTTTCCTCGTAGAGCGCCTGCGCGATGCTGGCCGACCCGCGGCGCGCCGCGAGCGCCTTGACCACGAGCTCGAATTCGATGGGGCCCTGTCGCAGCTTCACGACATCGCCGACGCGCACGACGCGCGCGCGCTTGGCGCGCTCGCCGCCGACTTCCACCTTGCCGCCGTCGATGGCCTCGGCCGCGAGCGAGCGCGTCTTGAAGAAGCGCGCCGCCCAGAGCCACTGGTCGAGCCGAACGCGATGGGGATCGCCGTCGTCAGCTCCGGCGCCCGGTGCACCCGGAATGCCGCGCCGGCTCACTCGCTGTCGCCCTCGTCCGCGGCCTCGATGGACACGTCGGCTTCGCCGTCCTCGTCGTAGTGCACGAAGACCGTCCACGGACGGCAGCAGACCTGGCAGTCTTCGACGTATTGCTGGTGGCTGCCGCTGCCCGGGTCGAGCGTGATGCTCATCGACTCGAAGCAATACGGGCAGGTGACGTCGGCTTCCATCGCGGCCGTGCCGTCGCCGAGCGGAAACTCCTCGTCGAGGTCCCGGTCGCTGTCGGTGGGTCCGTCACCGTCTTCGTCCGCGCGACGGATCATCAGCGGATTCCGCCCGGTCCGGCCCAGGTGTCGATGCCGCCGGCCTGCTGTCCCACGTCCACGCTCGCCACGCGCCGCATGGCGACGAGGTCGATGATGTCCACGGTGCCGGGCTCCGATCCGACCCCTTCGCAGCTGATGAAGACGTAGCGGTTGTCGCTCGTGATCGCGGCGCCGTGCACGATGCGGCGCGACGTCTTGATGCGCGCCCGCTCCGTACCGCTGACACGATCGAAGATCGAGACCGACTGGTCGCGCTTGTTGGTCGCGACGATCGTCGCGCCATCGCTCGAGATGGCGAGGTTGTAGATGCCGTTCCCGGCCGGAATGCGGCGCGTCACCTTCCACGCCTTCGTGTCGATCTCGACGATCTCGCTCGACTTGTTGCACGCGACGTAGAGGAACGCGCCGTCGGGCGTCGGCTGCGCCCACGTCGGCGAGCAGCCCGGGTCGCCGGCCTTGGGCATCTCCATGCCGTGGCCGCCCATGTCCATGCCTGCATGCGCACCGGCGCCGCGCTTGGGCGGCGCGCCGGGCATGCCCATCTCCTTGCCCTTGGTCAGCATGTAATGACGCGACACGGCAAGCTGGCGCGTGTCGATCTCGACGACGATGTCGTCCATCATGCACGCCGAGTAGTGCTTGGTGCCCGCCGCATTCAACCGCGACCCATGCGGCATCGTGCAGGTGGGGATGCGCGCAATCTCGACCATGTCGTCGAGCGCGACGACCGACACGTCGCTCGCCACCATTTCGCCGTGCAGATTGAAGTTCACCACGTACGCGTAGAAGCCGTCGGGCGAGACCTGCGTGGTGGCGGGAAAGTTGCCGAGCACCACGGAGCCGAGCTGTTCGTCGGTGCCGGTGCGGAAGCGCCAGAGCCGGCCGAACGGCGTGCCGTGCGCGGTGGACACCACGTACGTCTTGCCATCGGGCGCCACGGCCACGCCGTGCGGGCCGTCGGGATCGGTCGGCATGATCCCGACATCCACCGCGTGATCGAGCGTGGCACCCTTCGGGCCGAAGCGGATGAGCGAGACCTTGTCCACCGACTCCGAGCCGACGTAGGCGAAGTACTCCTTGGTCGGTGGGGCTGGGACCTGTTCCGTGAGGATGCGGTCGTTGCCGACGCGCACCTGCGCCGCCCCGGGGGCAGCGCAGGCGAACGTCAGGGCCGATACCGCGCCCAGCAGGGCGCGGCGGTGCATCGTCATGGGACGACCTCCGGCTTGGGCTCCATCTTGACGATGAAGAGCCCGTTGTTGAAGTCGTTCACGAAGGCGAGGCCGTTCTTGACGACCACGCCCCACGTCATCGCCGCGTTCGGGAGGAATCCCTTGGCGTCGACCGGGTTCACGAAGGCCATCTCGCGGCCCTGCGCGCGCAGGTCGCCGCGCAGTTCGCCGCCGATGTCGAAGGTGCGGAAGCCGGCGTTGTACGCGCCCATGTAGAGCGTGTCGCCCGCGATCCAGACGTTGTGCACGCCGCCGAATTCGGGCTCGTACCACGCCACCGACTTCGGCTTGAAGATGTCCGTCACGTCGAGCACCTGCAGGCGGCCGTAGGCGCGCGCGACCTTGCCCTGGAAGAGCTCCTGCCCGGACTCCTGCGAGAAGACTTCGTCGGCGATGAAGACGTAGTTCTTGTGCCGCCACGCCGTGTGCGTGCCGCGGATGAAGCCCGGGCTGTAGGCCTGCTCGACCTGCTTGTAGAGCGCGTTGAGGTCGTACTTGTACTGCGACACGAACTGCGGATTCGACGGCGAGCCGCCCTTGATGCCGTTGCCGATGTCGAGGATCACGAGCCCGTCGTTCCACCACGAGCCGTAGAGCAGCCCGTCCTGCACGTCGATGTCGTGCACGTAGCGGCCGAGGTCGGCGCGCGGCGTCTTCCACTGCGCCACTTCCTTGGGGTGCGCCGGATCGTTGATGTCGATCACGTGCACCGCACCGGTGGCGTCGTTGGTGAGGTAGATGTGCGTGCCGTATTTGGGCTGCGTGTAGATGAAGGTCGAGTGCACGCCGCCGGTCACGCCGTCGGTGAACTCGCTCACCACCTTCGGGTGCAGCGGATCGTCGAGCGTGCAGATGACGATGCCGTTCTTGCGATCGGCCGCGCCCTCTCGCGTGAAGACGAGCACCTTGCCGTCCGCGCTCGTCATGATGTCGTTGACGAGGCGCGTGTTCGACTGCACCGAGTCCACGATCACCGGGCTCGACGGATTCGAGATGTCGATCGTGTAGAAACGGTCGCCGCCCAAGTGGGTGCCGAGGTACGCCACCTTGCCGTTCGGGTGCACCCAGACTTCCGACGTCGGAAACTTGGTGCGCACCATCGTGCCGACGATCGTCGCCTTGCGGCGCACGTCGCGCGCGGCCACGGTGATCGTCGCCGTGCCGACGCGGTTGCCCAGCTGCGCCGTCACGGTGTACGTCCCGGGCTCGTACGCCACGAAGGCGCCGTCCGCATCCACTTGACCATGACCCGGCGCGAAGCTCCACGTGGGCGTCAGTCCGGCAATGGTCGCGCCGCCGGCGTCCCTGGCCGTGGCGCTGAAGCGCACCACGTCACCCGTGCGGCCCTGCGCCGCGCCCGGCGTCACCGTGACGTTCGCGAGCGTCGCGCGCGGCACCTCGACCTCGAGCGTCGCCTTCGCGGCGCCCGACGTCGCGGACACCGTCGCCTTGCCGGGAGAAACCGCCTCGAGAATGCCATCGCCGTTGATCTTCACCACGCCCGGCGCGGACGACGTCCACGTCGGCACGTCGGTGCGCTGGTCGCCGTTGGCCGCGAGCACGCGACGGCTCACGCGCGTGACCTGCCCGGCCAGCATCCTCGCCGGCCTCGGATCGAGCTCGATGCGCGCGGCCGGCGCGGGCAGCACCTGCACCGTCACCTTCTGGATGACTGGCTTCTGGCCCGTCACCACCGCGGACACGACGATCGGCGACGGGCCCATCGCGACGCCCGAGAACATTCCCTCGCGATTGACCCCGCCCGTTTCCGACGAGCTCGCATCGGCAAAGAGGATCTTCGCGCCCTCGACCGCCTTGCCCTGCGCGTCCACGAGCTGCGCCTTGATGCGCACGGAGTCGCCGACCATCACCGAGGGATGGGCCGGGGTGACCACGAGGCGCTGGCCGGCCGGCGCTTGCTGCGCACCGGCGGTGGCCGAGGCCAGGACAAGCACCGTCACGGCGCCGCGCAGGCGAATCGACATCGTCAAGCTCCCGGAAAAGTTGGACTCGCTCATGGCACGGCCGCCGGCTTCGGCTCGATCTTCACCACCCAGAGGCCGTTGTACATGTCATTCACGTAGGCGAGTCCGTCGCGCACCACGACGCCCCAGGTCATCGCCGCATTCTTCACGTACCCGTCCATGTCGGCCGTGTTGAGGTGCCCGATCTCGCGCTGCTGCGCGCGCAGGTCGCCACGCAACTCGCCCGAGATGTCGAAGACGCGGAACCCCGCGTTGTACGCGCCCATGTAGAGCGTGTCGCCGGCGACCCACACGTTGTGTACACCGCCGTACTCGGGTTCGTACCACGCCACGGGCTTGGGATGCGTGATGTCCGAGACGTCGAGCACCTGGAGCCGGCCGTACGCGCGCCCGGCCGACGCATCCTTCGCGCCTGCCACGCCGCTCGACGGGAACACCTCGTCGGCGATGAAGACGTAGTTCTTGTGCCGCCAAGCCGTGTGCGTGCCGCGGATGAAGCCGGGACCGCCCGAGAGCTCCACCTGCTTGTAGAGCGCGTTCAGGTCGTACTTGTACTGGGCGACAAACTGCGGATTGGATGGTGACCCGCCCTTGATCCCGTTGCCGATGTCGAGGATCACGAGACCGTCGTTCCACCACGAGCCGTAGAGCAGCCCGTCCTGCACGTCGATGTCGTGCAACGTGCGGCCCGCGTCGGCGCGCGGCGTCTTCCAGATCGCCACTTCCTTCGGGTGCGCCGGATCGTTGATGTCCACCACGTGCAGCGCCCCCGTGCCGTCATTGGTCGCGTAGACGTGGCGCCCGAACTTCGGCTGCTCGTAGATGAAAGCCGAGTGCACGCCGGCGGTCATGTTCTCGGTGAAGTCGGCCACCTTCTTCGGGTGCGCCGGATCCTCGAGCGATGCGATCACGAATCCGTTCTTGCGATCCGACGCGCCCTCGCGCGTGAAGACCATCCACTTGCCGTCCTTCGTCGTCATCACGTCGTTGACGCGCCGCGTGTTCTCGATCAGCGAGTCGGTGATCACCGGCTTGGCCGGGTTCGAGATGTCCATCGTGATCAGGACATCGCCGCCACCACCCGACCCGAGGTAGGCGTGCTTGCCGTCGGGGTGGATCCAGACCTCTTCCGTCGTGAAGCGCATGCGCGGCAGGCGCCCCACGACCTTGAGCGGGCGGCGTACGTCGCGCGCGGTGAGCGTCACCTTCGCTTCCGACGTGCGCGTGCCGAAGTTGGCCACCACGCTGTACTCGCCGGCATCGTATCCGACGAATGCACCGTCGGCATCGATCAGCCCGTTGCCGGGCGACACGCTCCACGTCGGCATCACGCCGGCGATTGCCGCACCCGCGGGCCCTTTGGCCACCGCCTTGAAGCGGATCACGTCACCCGTGCGCGCCTCGCTCGTGTTGGGCGTCAGCTCGACGCTCGCGATCGGTCCCGCCGCTACCGTGATGGTGCGCGTCGCGTTGACGCTGCCGGTTGTCGCGGTGATCGTCGCCGATCCCGCTGCCCGGGCCACCAGGAATCCGTCCGACCCCACCTCGGCCACCTTCGGCGCGGACGACGTGAAGCGCAGGCGGTCGTCGCGCGCATCGCCAAGCGCGCTGAAGCTGCGCGCCGCGAGTCGAACGCGCTGCCCGACCACGAGCGTGCCGCGCGGCGCGTCGATCTCCGCGCGGGCGGCCGGCCCAGGCACGACGCGCAGTTCGACGCGCTCGATCACCGGACGCGCGCCCGGCGCGGTGGCCGACACCACCACCGTCAGCCCGCCGGTCGCGCCCGCCGACACCAGTCCTGCGGTGTCGACCACGCCCTCGAAGCGACCACCCGCTTGCTGGAAGCGGATGCGCGCATTCACGGGACGGCCATCGGCATCGCGGGCCTCGGCGTGCAGGCGCATCGTGTCGCCTGCAGCGAGCGTGCGCGTGGCCGGCGTGACGACGAGCTTGACCGGAACCGCGTCCGGCTGCTGCGCGATGGCGGCAGTCGGCAGGGCGGTGAGAAGGGCGATGGTGCACCAGGCGCGGTGCGCAAAACGCTCACGCATGCGGGAAGCCTCGGGGGGACGTGAAGGAGGGCTCAGATCGGGACCCGAAAGCTGCCGGTCCGGAGCGCGACTGACCAGTGCTGCCTGCAGCGTGGTCGGACTCCGGCGCCGTCAGGCTCCCCGGCGCAGTTCCCGCTCGGTCAGGAGCACGCCCGCCGTGAGCAGAACGGTCGAGAGCACTGTGGCCGCCACGAACAGCAGGCCGAACCCGATCGGGTTCGGATTCGGATCGTCGGTCAGGCCCAGCGCTGCGGCAACCATCACGGCCACGAGCGGCACCGGACTGAGCACGAGCACCGCGAGTCCGGTGCGCACAAGCCACGACGAGAGAAAGCGCGGGCGGTCTGATCCACTGAGCCAGAGCCAGACGAGCGGCGCGAACGGCGGCAGGATGAGCAGCGCGATCCACGTCGCCGTCTGGCGGCGCGGCGACGGGTCGGACCTACTCACGGCGCGACGGGCGTCGTGTCCTGGCGCTCGCCTTCGCCGCCGGGACGGAAGATGAAGTCGACCGCCAGCCACGTGATGCGCGTGAAGGGATAGAGCGCGACCGGAAGCACCGCCATGAACGCCACGCTGACGTACATGAGGGCATCCCACGCCGGATCGGGCCAGCTCGCCACCAGGTACACCGCGAAGCCGATCGCCCACGTCATCTCGGCCGCCAGGAAATTCACCAGCGTCGTTCCCACGAAATGATCGTGCGGCCCGTGGTGCAGTAGCAGGCCGCACCGCGGGCAGGCGTTGGCGAGCGTGAACCACGACGCCAGGATGTGGCCACCACCGCAGGACGGGCAGCGCAGCGTCAGCGCGCGCGCGAGGATCCGCGCACCCATCCCGTACGTCCGCGGGTCGGAGGGAGCAATCGGGGGCTCGGCCATGCCCGAATATATCCGATTGTGGTCCCTTCCTTGAATTTTGCATCTTGCGGGAGGCGCGCATCGCGCCCGACTTTTGCAGCGAGGTCCCTGCCATCCCTCGCCCTGGGTCATGTCGGTCGCGAACAGTCACTCCCTGATCCAACTGATCGGCCTCTGGACCCAGCTCGGCGCCACGGCGCTGCTGGTGGGGCTGTTCGTCGTGATGCGCCGCTACAGTCCGCGGCGCACCTACTTCTCGACGTGGGGTGAGGCGTGGGGCGCACTCTGTGCCGCCGTGGGCGCCATCGTCGTGGAGACGCTGTACCAGATGGCGCCCCCGGCCCTCATCGCGGAAACGGGTGGCGCCGATTCGCCGGTCATTCGCTCGCTGCTCGCGCTGTCGGTCTTCGGCCGACTGCTCTTCCTCGCGCTGCTCGTGGCCGGCACCGCGATGTACACGCGCGGCTTCAACCACCAGCGCTTCTTCCGCATCGTGTCGCCGCTCGCGGCACTCTGGGCCGCGTTCGCGGTGGCCGGTGGTGGCGGCACCGCAGGCGCCATGCGGTGGCTCGCGCTCCCGGCCGTGATCGCGTACAGCGCGTGCGGGTGGTACCTGCTCACGCTGCCCAGTTCGCGTTCCGGGCTCGGCACCCGCATGACCGGCGCGGTGTTCGTGGCCCACGCGATGCTCTGGATCGCCTATGCCGGTGCGTACGGCGCGCTCCCCCTGCGTCCGTCGCCGCATGGCTTCTGGAGCGACCTCACGACCTACCACGGCTACGTCGACCTGCTCGCCCTCATGCTGCTCGGCTTCGGCATGATGATCATCCAGCTCGAGGATGCGCGTCGCGAGGTCGATGATGCGCGCGCCGAACTGAGCGTGACGAACGACCGGCTGCGTCGCATGGCGCTCTACGACACGCTCACCGGCTGCCTCAATCGCCGCGCGTATGACGAGGGAATCGGCCTCGAGTTCGCGAAGTCCACGTTCGGCACGGTCGTGATGCTCGACATGGACAACCTCAAGTGGGTCAACGATCGCTACGGCCACGCCGTGGGAGACGAACTGCTCGCCTATTTCGCGAGCGTGCTGCGCGAACAGATCCGCCCGCTCGACCGGCTCTACCGCTGGGGCGGCGACGAGTTCCTGCTCATCATGCCGGGCGCCAAGGTCGACGGCGTGGCCGCGCGCCTCTCCGCGCTCATCGAGGCGGCGGCGCCGCTCACCTTGAGCGAGGCCCACGGCGGCGAGAAGGTGCCGCTCGCGCTTTCGCTGGGCGCCGAGTCGTACAGTCGAGCCGATCAGCTCCCGGCCACCATCGAGCGCGCCGACGCCACGATGTACGCCGACAAGCGGCATCGGAAGCGCACGATGACGCCCGCGAACGTGCCCACCATCCGCTAGCGTTCGCGACGCCGACCAGGCGCCCACGCGCGTGCCTTCCATCCGCATCACGCTCATGTCCAGATCTGTCGTTGCCACCGCGCTCGTCGCGGCCATCGCTTTCTCCGCTCCGAGTTCAGCGCAGCAGGCGCCGAGCGCCGCCAGCGGCATTGCCGCGAAGGTGGCGGGGCTCACACGCATCGACGGCTTCCTGCCGATCTACCTCGACGACAAGACGGGCAAGGTGCTGTTCGAGCTCCCGCGCGATTCCATGCGCGTGCTGCACTTCGTGAACCAAGCCACGGGACTCGGCTCGAACCCGGTCGGCGTCGATCGCGGCGGTGGCCAGATGGACAACATCGCGCGCTTCGATCGGCTCGCGGACCGGATGCTCGTGACGTTCGAGAACACCCGCTACCGCTCGAGCGGCACAGCCGATCACGCCCGCAGCGTGCGCGAGAGTTTCCCGAACTCGGTGGTGGCCGCGCTGCCGATCGTGGCCGAGGAGGGCGGTCGCTTCCTCGTCGATGCGACCGACTTCGCGCTCCGCGACTGGCTCGACGTCGCCGGCACGCTGCAGGAGACGGGGCAGGGGAGCTACGCCGTGATGCGCGACCGGTCCGGGGTGCTGCGTGGCAACACGCGCGGCTTCGCCGACAACAGCGAACTCGACGTCGCGCTCACGTACGTCGCGCAGGGACGGCCGGGACCGATCATGTCGCAGGTCGCGCCCGACGGACGCGCGGTGCAGGTGCGCGTGCACCACTCGTTCGTGCGGCTGCCCGATGACCGCTTCCGCCCGCGCGAGGGCGACGCCCGCATCGGCTTCTTCGGTCTCTCGTTCAAGGACTACGCGCGCGATGTGCAGCGCCCGCTCGACGTCTGGTACATCTCGCGCCATCGCATCGAGCGCGCCAATGCCAACGACACGCGCTCGAGCATCACGAAGGGGATCACCTACTACGTCGACCGCGGCATTCCCGAGCCCATCCGCACTGCGACGCTCGAGGGCGCACGCTTCTGGGTGCAGGCCTTCGACCAGGCCGGCCTCGTGGGTGGCTTCAAGGTGGAGCTGCTCCCCGAGGGCGCCGATCCCATGGACGCGCGCTACAACGTCGTGCAGTGGGTCAATCGCAACGAGCGCGGCTGGTCGATCGGCGGCAGCGTCGGGGATCCGCGCACCGGCGAGATCGTCAAGGCCATGGCGCGCATGGACTCGCATCGCGCCCGCACCGACTACAACCTCTATGCCGGCCTCATGGGTGCTGCGCCTGCTGCGGCCGACACCGCCTTCATCCTCGCCCGCGTGCGCCAGGTGACGGCCCACGAGATCGGCCACACGCTCGGCCTCGCGCACAACTACATGGCGAGCACGTACGAGCGCGGGTCCGTCATGGACTATCCGGCGCCGCGCGTGCGGCTCGCCGGCGGCAAGATCGACTTGAGCCAGGCCTACACCACCGGGCCCGGTGCCTATGACGTCTGGGCCGTGCGCTGGGGATACGGCGTCTACCCGCCGGCGAGCGAAGGCGACTCGCTGCGCGCGATCATGCGCGAAGGGCTCGCCAAGGGATATCTCTTCCTCACCGACGGTGACGCGCGCCCCGAGTTCGCGAGCGATCCGCGCGTCACGCTCTGGGATGACGCGGCCACGCCCGAGGAGTTCCTCCGCCACCAGATGGACGTCCGTCACGTCGCGATGCGCCAGTTCGGACTGGGCAACCTGCGCGCCGGCGAGCCGGTGGCGCTGTTGCAGGAGCGCTTCGTGCCGATGTACTTCTGGCACCGCTTCGCGCTCAACGGCGTCACGAAGGCCGTCGGCGGCATGGAGTACGCCAACGCCGTCGTCGGCGACGGGCAGCAGGCCACGCGCACGGTTGGCGCGTCGCGGCAGCGCGCCGCCCTCCAGCTGCTCATCGGCGCCCTCGCGCCCGCCGAGCTCGCCATCCCGGACACGGTCGTCACGCTGCTCGCACCGCGTGCCTTCGGCAGCGAGAACAACAGCGTCGAGCTCTTCAAGTCGCGCACCACCCCCGCCTTCGACGAGTTCGGCGCGTCGCGCACGCTCGCGCAGATGATCATCGACGGTGTCCTGCAGCCACAGCGCGCCGGCCGCCTCGCGCAGCAGGGGGCGCGCGACGCCGCCCAGCTCTCGCTCGCGGAAGTCATCGACGCGCTCGTCGCGTCCACGTGGAACGCGCCCGCGCCCGCGGGTGATCGCAAGCTCGCCGCCATCCAGATGGTCACGCAGCGCGCGCTGGCCGAACGGTTGTTGCAACTCGCGGCCGATCCGACGGCGGAAGCGACCGTGCGCGCCATCGCCGACTACAAGGCCGGCGCCCTCCGCGGCGTGGCGATCACCCGCGCGAAGGTCGCGGGTTCGGCGGAGCGCGGCGTCACCGCCGCCCACTGGCTCTCGATCGCGGCGGACATCGCGCGCTGGCAGGACCGACGCGAATTGCCCGCGCTCACTCGTGCGCTCGTCGCGCCGCCGGGTGATCCGTTCGGCGAGGAACCGTAGCGCGCGCTACTCGACCTTCAGGTTGCGGAACCGCACCGCGCGCGTGAGGTCTTCGCCGAGCAGGTTCTTCGTCCACTCGCCGGTCGGGAGCCGGTCGAAGAGCGAGATGTTGACCTCGAGCACGCGCAGCCGCTCACCGATGTCGCGCGAATTGGCGAAGTCCACCTCGAACTTCATCGGCACGCCGTTCTGCAGGATGTAGTTGATCTCCTGCACCATCGTGCCGCCGAAGCGGATCTGCGCGATCGGCAGCTCGACGCCGTCGGCCACGGCGCGCACGTCCTTGCGCTCGAGGAAGAGCTTCGCGTCGCGCCCCTCGTTGGCCACCATCAGCGTGCAAGTCAGGATGTCGCGGCGGCGCGCGCAGCTCCGGAACTCGAACGAAACCTCCGCCTGCTTCACGGTCGTGACGACCTCATCGCCGACACGGCGTCCGGCGAGGCACGCGGTGGAGGCGAGGGCCAGCGCACCCAGGGCCAGGTGGCGGACGGTTGTCGAAAGGTCGGGGATCGTTCGCATCGCGCGCTCGCTGTCGGTGGTGGGTGACCTGAAGGTGACTACCCGGCTTCCCGGGCTCAAGGTTCCGTGGTTCCGTCGCATGCATACCATGAAGGGTTGCCGCGGGCCGCCGGTGGGGTGAGCATTGGGACATGAGGTCCGTTCCCGAGCCGCCCAAGCTGCCCCACGACTTCCAGCGACCCGCGCCGTCGCCGGCGGAGTCGCTCCCTCCACGCACCAAGTATCGGCGCGGAGTGGCGGAACGTTTCGGCGACGACGCACAAATCGCCCCGACGGCCATGTACGCGGCCCTCGTCATGACCCCGGTCTTCGGCGTGGTCGGCTTCCTTCTCACCGAACTCCTGCACGTCCCGGGCGCCTGGACCATCCCGTTTTCCATCGGCTTCGGCCTGCTTGGCGGCCTCATCGTCATGTTCGGCGCGATGACCGTCTCGCGGAACACCGGCAAGGCCGTCGGCAGCATGGTCGTGCCGAGCGGCAAGAGCACGCCGTACCAGCGGCAGTTTTCGTCGCAGGAGGCGCTCGCCGCACATGGACGCGTGGACGAGGCGATCATGGCCTACGAGAGCGAGCTGCAGCTCCGGCCCAACGACCTCGCCCTCCTCTTGAAGACCGTCGACCTCTACCTCGACCAGAAGGTCGAGCCCGAGCGCGCCGCCGAACTGCTGCGGCAGGTCCGGCGCATCGACGGCGCGCCGCCGGAGAAGGTCCTCTACGCGTCGCACCGGCTGGTGGACCTCTACCTCGGGCCGCTCCACGACCGGGGCCGTGCCATCGTCGAGCTGCGTGTGCTCATCGAACGCTTTCCCGGCTCGCAGGCCGCGGCGTTCGCGCGCGAAGGTCTCGCCAAGCTCAAGCGCGAGCACCACGAGGACTCGCAGGGCCTCTAGCCCGCGCCACGCCGAACTTCTCGTCGATGTCGGACAGTGGCTCGCCCACTGCGGCCGCGCTCAGTCGTCGTCGCGCCGCTGCCGCTCGCGCTTCCGGTCGCCCTGCTTCTTCTTCGCGTCGATGCGCCGCTCCTTGCTGGCGCGCGTCGGCTTGGTCGCACGACGCACCTTGGGCACCACCAACGCCTGACGCACCAGCGCGGCGAGCCGCTCCTCGGCCAGTTCGCGGTTCTGCGACTGGCTGCGCGTATCGGCGGCCACCACGCGGATCGCGCCGCTCGAGTCGAGGCGCGTGGCCAGCTGCTGCGCCACGCGCGCGCGCTGCGATTCGCTGAGCGCCACCGACGTGCCCGGCCGCCACGTGACTTCCACGCGCGTGCTCGACGTGTTGACGTGCTGGCCGCCGGGGCCGCCCGCGCGCGACGCGCGCACCTCGACCTCGCTGCGCGGAATGGACACATGGCTGTTCACGCGGATCACGCGCGCATCGTCCTCGCGCGCGATCGTCATGCGTGGCCAGAGCGCACGCGATGCACGCGCACGGCCGCGACGCGCCGTGCGTCCATCGCCACGACCTCGAGCTCGCCGCCGGGCATCGGCACCCGGTCGCCCACGCGTGGCAGCCGCCCGAGCGTCGAGAAGGTGTAGCCGCCCACCGTCGTCCACTCGCCCTCGGGAATCGCCAGCCGGTGGTCGCTGCGCGCGTCCACGAGCGAGAGCGATCCCGCGAGTTCGAGCACGCCATCGAGCTCGAGCGACTCGCGCGTGGCGGCATCGTACTCGTCGGCAATGTCGCCCACGACCTCCTCCACCAGGTCTTCCATGGTCACGATCCCCGCCGTGCCGCCGTATTCGTCGAGCACCACGGCCAGGTGCGCACGCGTGCGGCGCAGGTCATCGAGCACGCGCTCGGCCTGGCGCGTCTCGGGAATGAGCAGCGGCGGACGCATCATCGCCTCGAGCGAGAACGGCGTCTCGCCGTCGCGCAGGAAGAGGTCCTTCGCGAGCAGCACCCCGACCACGTCGTCGAGCGTCCCCTGATAGACCGGGTAGCGCGAGTACCGCTCGCGTCGCACCAGCGCCCAGACCTCGTCTTCCGACGCATCGAGCGGGATGCCGACCACGTCGGTGCGTGGTCGCATCACGTCGCGCGCCTTCTTTTCGTGGAAGTCGAAGACGCCGGCCAGCATCGCGCTGTCGCTCTCGTCGAGCGTGCCCTGCGCGCGCGCCTGCATCACGATCAGCCGCAGTTCCTCGCTCGAGTGCACGTGCTGCATGCCGTGCGTGTCGCGCACGCCGGCGAGGCGCAGGATGCCGGCCGACGACTGCCCGATGAGCCAGACCACCGGCGCGGTCAGCTTGCTGAAGACGATGAGCGGTGCGGCCATCCAGCGCGCGAGCGACTCCGGCGCCCGCAGCGCGAGCGACTTGGGGATCAGCTCCCCGAGCACCATGTGCAGGTAGGTGATCACCGTGAACCCCGTGATCACCGCCGCCGTCGAGTGGACCACCCCCGCGCCCGCTTCGATGCCGATTCGCCGCAGCGAGCCGTCGATGAGCGTGGCCACCGCCGGTTCGCCGATCCAGCCCAACGCGAGCGAGGCGAGGGTGATGCCAAGCTGCGTGCCCGCGATCGTGCGGTCGAGGTCTGACAGCACGCCCTGCGCGAGGCGGGCGCGGCGGTCGCCGGCGTCGGCCATCTGCTGCAACCGGCTGCGCCGCGCGCTCACGAACGCGAACTCCGCGGCGACAAAGAAGCCGTTCGCCAGCACGAGCAGCAACGTCAGCCCGAGCCGGAGCCACGAACTGTCCGACCCTGTTGTCGCCTCGAGCGCCACGTGCCTGTGTCCTTGGGAGCGTACGCGCCGAAATATAGGGCATGCCCGCGCATTCCACGGTTGCCCCCGGCGGCGCCCTCCCGGCATCTTGCCCACGGTGACACTCCCCACGCCCGAGCCACCCGAGGCGCGCCCGAACGCGCTGACGCCGCGCGACCTGGATCCGGCGCCGCTCGCGCTCCGCGATCCGCGCACGATCGTGCGCTGGGTCTACGTCGGCCGCCTCACGCTCGCGTTCGCGATCTTCCTCGCGGCCGTGCTGGCGTGGCTGCGCGCGTCATCGACGAACACGCTCATCGCATCGCTCGCCTTCGCCGGCGCGATGGTGTTCACCGTCGCCTCGGCGATCTGGTCGGAGATCTGGGAACGCCCGCTCGGGCGCACCTTCCTCTACCTCCAGAGCGTGGTCGACCTGCTCCTGGTCACTGCGGTCGTGCACGTCACCGGTGGCCCGACGTCGACCTTCACCGGCATCTACGTACTGGTGATCGCGGTGGCGGCGCTGCAGCTCCCCACCGGCGGCGGGTTCCTCATCGCCGTGCTCGGCAACGTGCTCTACGTCGCCGACTCGCTGGGCCAGGTCGAGACGCTGGGCGACCGCGCCCTGTGGCTGCAACTCTTCGTCTTCGCCGTCGTGGCGGTCGGGTCCGCGCTGATTGCCGAACGGCTGCGTCGTGCAGGTTCGGGCTCCGAACGGCTCGCGGCGGAACTCGTGCAGGTGCGCCTCCAGGCGGAGGACATCCTGCGCGCCATCGAGAGTGGCATCCTCACCATCGATCGCGACGGGCATCTGCTCTACGCCAACCCGGCCGCGAGCCGCCTCCTCGGCGTCAACCTCGAGCCGCATATCGGCCGCGCCGTGCTGCCCGTGTTGTTCAATCGCGCTCCGGCGCTCGCGGCGGCACTCGAGCGCACGGCGCGTGACCGGGTGCGGGTCTCGCGCGCGGAAGGCGCCATCAGCCACGACGGCCTCGCGCATCCGGTGGGCGTGACCACGACCTTCGCGGGCGGCGACGATCCGGAAGTGCAGTTCTCCGCCACCGCGATCTTCCAGGATATCTCCGACCAGAAGCGCATGGAGCAGTTGCAGGTGCGCGCGCAGCGGCTCGAGGCCGTCACCGCGCTCGGCGCTTCGCTCGCGCACGAGATCAAGAATCCGCTCGCGGTCATCCGCAGCGCCGTCGAGCAGCTGGCTCGGCGCAGCGCCGCCGACGCCGACGAGCGCACCCTGGCGGGGCTGATCACGCGCGAGACCGATCGCGTCTCGCGCATCCTCTCCGAGTTCCTCGACTTCACGCGCGTGCGCGCGGCGCGCTTCACGCACCTCGATGCCGTGGCGGTCGCGCGCAACGCCGGCGAACTCGCCGCAGGCCACCCCGAACGCGCCGAAGGGGTGAGTGTCGTCGTGTCGGCGCCCGACGAGCCCCTCTTCATGGATGGGGACGAGGACCTGCTGCATCGGGCCGTGTTCAACTTGAGCCTCAACGCCGTGCAGGCGTCGCCACCGGGTGCCGTGGTGCGCGTCGACGTCGAGCGCGCGAGCGCGCTGCTGCCGCCCGGGTTGCCGCTCAAGGGCGCGCATGTGTGCATCCGCGTCTCCGACAACGGAGCCGGCCTGCCCGAAAGCGTTCGCGCGCGGCTCTTCGAGCCGTTCCAGACCACGCGCGCGAGTGGCACCGGGCTCGGCCTGCCCATGGTGCATCGCGCCGTCGAGTCGCATCAGGGCCTCGTGCTCGTCGACAGCGACACCACCGGCACGCGCTTCACCCTCTATCTTCCCGTGGCGCAGCGTGACCGCGACGCCCTACTCGAGCGATGAGCCCCAGCCCCGCTTCCAGCCGACGTCCCTCGATCCTCATCGTCGATGATGAGGCCGGTATCCTCGACTCCCTGCGCATCCTGCTCAAGGGCGAGGGCTTCGAGCCCCGCGTGGCACTGGGCGGCAAGGCGGGCCTCAAGGAGCTCGAGACCGAGCTACCGGATCTGGTGCTGAGCGACATCCGCATGCCGCTCGTGACCGGGGTCGAGATCCTCGCGCGTGCGCGCGCGATGGACGCGGAGATGCCCGTCGTGCTCATGACGGCCGAGGCCGACCTGCAGAGCGCCATTCGCGCGGTCAACGAAGGCGCCTTCCACTACATCCAGAAGCCGTTTCGCAACGACGAGATGCTGACGATTCTCCGTCGTGCGGTGGAGCACCGCCAGTTGCGGGCGGAGAACCGGGTGTTGCGGCAGCAGGTGGCGCGTTCCGGCGGCGCCATGCGTCCCACGGGCAACAGCAAGGGGTGGCTCGACGTCCTGCGCATCGCCGAAACCGTCGCGCCCACCGAAGCCACGGTGCTCATCACCGGTGAGTCGGGCACGGGCAAGGAAGTGATCGCGCGCTACATCCATTCGCTCTCGCAGCGGCAGGACTCGCCCTTCCAGTCGATCAATTGCGGCGCGCTGCCCGAGGGACTCCTGGAAAGCGAGCTCTTCGGTCACGTGAAGGGCTCGTTCACCGGCGCGGTGAAGGACAAGGCAGGCCTCTTCACCGCCGCGAGCGGCGGCTCGTTCTTCCTCGACGAAATCGGCGAGACGACCCCCGCCACGCAGGTCAAGCTGCTGCGCGTGCTGCAGCACCGCGAAGTTATTCCCGTCGGCGCCACCGAGGCCGAGCCGATCGACGTGCGCCTCATCGCCGCCACCAATCGCGACCTCGAGGTCGAGATGCAGCAGGGGCGCTTTCGCAGCGACCTGTTCTATCGCCTCAATGTCATCGCCGTCTACTTGCCGCCGCTCCGGCAGCGCACCGACGACATCATGCCGCTCGCCGACACCGAATTGGCGCGACTCGCTGCCGACCGCAACGAGCCGGCCAAGACCCTGTCCAGCGCCACGCGCGAAGCCATCGAGAGTTATTCATGGCCTGGCAACGTACGCGAGCTCTTCCATGCGCTCGAACGTGCCGTGCTGATGTCGCCCTCTTCCGTCGTCGAGCCGTCGGCGCTCCCCTCGCGCGTCACCGAGCGCCGTAGCGAGCCGCTCGTCTCGCCGGACACGCCGCCCAACCCGACCCTCGAGACGATCGAGAAGGCCTACATCCTCTGGGTCCTCTCGAGCGAAGGCGGAAACAAGACCCGCGCGGCGGAGATGCTCGGCATCGACCCCTCGACGCTCCACCGGAAGCTGGCCCGATACGGGGTGAACTGACCCGGATTTTCGGCCTTTGTACGGGTTTCCGGTCTCGCATCGTGCAAGGTCTAGGCGCAATCCGCCCCCGGAAACTGGGCAGCGCTGTCTGGCCTGCCGATGCTAGGTCGTTGTGACCATGTGACTTGGCCAAAAATCGCTCGTCTGGTGCAAGCATTGCTCTAGATGCCCCTGCCGGCTCTGCCCGGCTCGCCAACCTCTTCAACTCTCCGGAGTGAGTCGTCATGCAGACCGTCAAGAAGGGCTTCACGCTCATCGAACTTCTGATCGTTGTCGTCATCATCGGCATTCTGGCCGCGATCGCGATTCCGAAGTTCGCGAACACCAAGGAAAAGGCCTACATCTCGGCCATGAAGTCGGATCTCCGCAACCTGGCCACGGCCCAGGAGACCTACTTCGGTGACTACCAGACCTACGCCGCAGCCAGCGCGGCTGGTCTCTTCGCCAAGGGCGGCGCGAACATCTGGAAGTCGTCGACGGGCGTGAACATCGTCGCCGGCGGCACGGCCGGCACCACGAACGGCTGGAACGCGCAGGTGTCGCGCGCCGGCACGACGCAGACCTGCTCGATCTACGTGGGCGCCGGCGGTACGGGCGTCTTCGTCGGCTCGGGTCAGGCGGAAGGCGAGCCGACCTGCTACTAAGCCCTCGGGCTTCCAGACCGGTCGGGTCGACGCTGGCTCGACCGGTCTTCTCTACCTGCCAGTTTGAATGTGTGCACGACGACATCGACGTGGTCGCACTTCACCATCGTGATCGAATGACGGAAACCGGCAGCTCTCGTTCCCTTCGCAGGAGTGGTATCAACATGACGCAGTCCAAGCGCTCGGGCTTCACGCTCATCGAACTTCTGATCGTTGTCGTCATCATCGGCATTCTGGCCGCGATCGCGATTCCGAAGTTCGCGAACACCAAGGAAAAGGCCTACATCTCGGCCATGAAGTCGGATCTCCGCAACCTGG
>JANYHJ010000239.1 GCA_025359135.1 Gemmatimonadota bacterium
TTCGTGGATCTGCGCGTCGTCCGGGAACTCGGCCTGCTGCGCCCGTGCGATCTGCACCGCAGTGTCGCCATACGCACGGGCCTTCGCGACATCACCGAGCAGCATCCATTGCCGCCCGACCTTGAGCGCCCACTGCTGGCGGTTGTTGAAGAAGTTGGCGGGAGTGAGCGTCGTGATCCGCTTCTGCAGCTCGAGCGGCAGCACCCACATCATCTCCTGGTAGAGCGCGTAGTACGCGATCAGCTCGTTGGTGTCCGCCTTCGCGAGCGTCTCCTCGATGACGTGACGGACCGTCGCCGTGTCGCCGGTCGAGAGCAGGTTGATGACGCGCGACTGCGACTGCGCGATGTTGCCCGGCGACATCGCCATCACGCGCGCGAGCACCGAGTCGCACTCGGCGTAGCGACGCGTGCCGTGCAGCATGCGGGCGTAGCGGCCGAGCAGCGCGGTGTTGCGCGGATCGAGTTGCACCGCGTGCTTGACCGCGGCCAGCGCATCGTTCCAGCGGCCGAGCGTGACGTACGACCCCGCGAGATCCCCCAGCACGTCGGGATTGCTCGGTACCTCGCTCGTGAGCGACTCGAGCAGCGTCGCGCGCTTGGCGGGATCCTTGTCGACCTGAACCACCCAGAGCGCGCGCAGGCGTCGTGTGGCCACACCCTTGGGACCAAAGCGCTCCGCGCGCGTGAGCGCCTCGCGCGCGCGCTCCTGTTCGTCGCGCGAATACCCGACGCTGAACGTCTGGAGGTGAATCCACCCCTTCCGCGCCCACGCATCGGCATACGTCGAGTCGAGCGCCAGCGCCTTCTCGTAGTGCTCGAGCCCGACCTTGTACGAGAGGTGGTCGTTCTTCGAGAGGTGCTCGGTGAGCTGCTCGGCGAGCAGGAACTCCTTGTATGCGGGCAGGTCGTCGGTCGGGCGCGCCGCGATCTGTTCGCGGGCAGCGGCACCCAGCGCGACGTTCAACTGCGTGACCACGTTGGCCGCGATGTCCGACTGCACCTTGAAGACGTCCTTGAGCTCGTCATCGAAGGGCGCCGACCAGCGCTGCGCACCATCCTTCACGCGGATCAGCTCGGGCGTCACGCGCACGCGGCGCGTGCCATCGGGACCGTTCGACCAGCGCACGGTGCCCGTGAGCAGGTACTGCACGCCGAGCTCGTCACCGATGTCACGCGGCGACTTGGTGGTGCCCTTGTACTGGTTGCTCGACGCCCGCGCGATGATGCGAAGCCCGGGCACCGCGGCCAGCTTGCCGCGCACCTCTTCCGTGATGCCCTCGGCGAAGGTCGCGTCCTCCGTCGTGCCCATGCTCTCGAACGGAATGACGACGAGCCCTGGGGTGCCGTCGTCGGCCGGATTCGTCGTGCGGCGCCACGCGAAGAGCGCACCACCGCCGATCAGCAAGCCGATCGCAACCCAGAGTGCGCGCGAGACGCCGGCGCTCGTGCGCGAGTTCGTCGCCGGCATCGCGGCTCCGGTCGCGCTGCTCGCAGCGGCTGCGCCCACGAGCGCCCCGGTCGACTGCCCTGCCTGGTGCACACCCGACGCAGCACCGAACGCGCCGGACAGCGCTTCCGTCGCCTGCGAGAGCGCCTTCGCGAACTCCGCCGCCGTCGCGTAGCGGTCCGCGCTCACCTTGGCCATCGCCCTGCGGATCACGGGCTCGATACCCGGCGGCAAGCCGGGCCTCACCGTCGCGATCGCGCGCGGGTCCTCGGTGATCACGCGCGCAATCACGGCCTGGGCCGTCGGACCACTGAACGCGGGCTCGCCTGCGAGCATCTCGTACAACACCGATCCGAGCGCGTAGACGTCCGTGCGCAGGTCCACCTGCGCGGTGCCCATCGCCTGCTCGGGACTCATGTAGCCCGGCGTGCCGATCGAGATTCCCGTCTGCGTCAACGATTGCTCGCCCGCCGAGAGGGCGCGCGCGATGCCGAAATCCGCCACCATCGCGTGCTGCTCGGTGAGCAGGATGTTCTCCGGCTTGATGTCGCGATGGACCACGCCCTGGCGGTGTGCGTAGTCAAGCGCGTCGGCCACCTCGCGCGCGATGTTGACCGCCTCCGCCACGGGCAGCTGCCGCACGCGCACGAGCCGCGCGCGCAGCGACTCACCCTCGATGAACGGCATCGTGAACCAGAGCCGGCCGTCGAGTTCGCCAGAGTCGAAGACGCCGAGGATGTGCGGGTGCTGCAGCCGCGCGGCGAGCTTGATCTCGCGCTCGAACCGGTCGCGCCCGAGCGAATGCCCGACATCCTCGTGCAGCAGCTTGAGCGCCACGCGCCGGTCATGCCGCACGTCCCGCGCGAGGTAGACGACGGCGAATCCGCCGCGCCCGAGCTCGCGCTCGATCGTGTAGCGATCCTCAAGGGCCTTCGCGAACGCGAGCGATTCGGGCATGACCTTAGGGCAGTGGGAACGCGTCGATCAACACGACCTCAGGGTACGCTGCCCTTCCGGTAGTCGAGCTGCGGCTTCTGCGTGCCGAGCGCCGTCTCGTACCGGAACGCGGGACCGCGCTTCGCGTCGAACTCGGCCTTGGCCGCCGCGATCGTCGCCGGTGAGCTGAAGAGCTCGGCCGCCGTCAACGCCATCGTCTTGGCCGCGATCATCATCCCCTTGGCGCCGATGCTCATGCCGCCCGCGGCCACCGCCTGCCACGAGTGCGCGGCAGTGCCCGGCACCCAGGTCGCCGCCGACATCTGGATCGTCGGCACCATCCAGCTCACGTCGCCCACGTCGGTCGAACCCGCGCCCGCCTCGTTCATCACGAGTGCGTGGATCTTGGCCGTGTTGTCGAGCGGCACCTGCGAAAATGCCTCGCTCTTCTGGATCTTCTCCGCGAAGGCGCGCTCCTCGGGCGTCATCGTGTAGCCACCCACCCGTTCCAGCACCCGCTGCTGCAGCTTGGCCAGCACCTCGTTGGGCAGCGTCGAGTACACCGACCCCACCAACTGCAGGTCGTACGTGGTGCCGGTGCCGAGCGCCGCCCCCTTGGCTGCGTTCACCACCTTGCCCCAGATGTCCTTCACGATGTTCATGTCGACGTGGCGCACCACGTAGTACACCTCGGCTTCATCGGGCACCACGTTGGGCGCCTTGCCGCCGTTGGTGATGACGTAGTGAATGCGGCTCCCGTCCGGGATGTGCTCGCGGAGGAAGTTGGTCATGACGTCCATGATCTCGACCGCATCGAGCGCCGACTTGCCGCGCTCCGGACTCGCCGCCGCGTGTGCGCTCAAGCCGTGAAAGCGGAACTTGCCGGAGATGTTGGCCATCGAGCGGCCGCCGTCCACCGCGTTGCCGTCGCCCGGGTGCCACACCACCACCGCGTCCACATCGTTGAAGACGCCGTCGCGCACCATGTACACCTTGCCCGCGCCGCCTTCCTCCGCTGGCGTGCCGATCATGCGCAACGTCCCCTTCACGTTGTTGGCGATCATCCACTGCTTGATCGAGATGGCCGCCGCCGTGCTCGCCGTTCCGAAAAGGTGATGGCCGCAGCCGTGCCCCGGTCCGCCAGCCCTGAGCACCTTCCGCTCGGGCGTCGCGTCCTGCGACAACCCCGGCAGCGCGTCGAACTCGCCGAGCACCGCGATCACCGGCTTGCCGCTGCCGTACTCCGCCACGAAGGCGGTCGGTTCGCCGGCGATGCCCGCCTTCACGGTGAACCCCGCCGCCTTGAGCTCCGACTGGAGCAGCGCGGAACTCTTCTCCTCCATGTAGCCGACCTCGGCGAAGCCCCAGATCTGCTTCTCGATGTCGGTGTAGTGCGCGGCCTGCGCATCGAGGCCGGAGAGAATCGCGGCCGTGTTGGGCGCGGGCTTCGGGCCCTGCGCCACGAGCGGCGCGGCGGCCACGACGAGCAGCAGGGTGGAGCGGAAGACGGATCGGAACACGAGTGCGGACCTCGGACTTGAGGAATTCCTGAACATCGCGGGGGAACCGGACGTAGAAGTTGCTACGCCGTGCCCGCGCCCGACGTTACCATCCACGACGGTGCGGCGCCATCCACGCCGCCCGCTCCGCCCTCCCCCTTCGGACGCCCCATGCGCGCTGCCCTGCTCGTCGCCGTTGCCCTCGTTGCTGGCGCGGGTGCGCCGCTCGACGCCCAGTCCAAGGCCAAGGCGGCGCCACCGCGCCCCATCACCACGAACGAAATCGACGCGCACCTGCGCTTCCTTTCGCACGACCTGCTCGAGGGACGCGCGCCCGCCACGCGCGGCGGCCGCCTCGCCGCGGAGTACATCGCCGCCCAGCTGCAGTCGTTCGGCCTCGAGCCGGCCGGCGACAACAACAGCTGGTTCCAGAAGGTCCCCATCGACATCGTCGGCGCTCGGCGCGAGACGATCCGCATCGGGGCCACCGGCAAGGCCACGGCCACGTTGCGCTATCCCGAGGACGTCGTGATGTGGGCCGGCGCCGCCGTTGAAATGAGCGGTGCCAGGTCCGAACTCGTCTTCGTCGGGTACGGCGCCACCGCGCCCGAGTACAAGTGGAACGACTTCAAGGACGTCGACGTGAAGGGCAAGATTCTTCTCGTGCTCGTCAACGACCCGCCGGCGCCGGCCAGCGAGCCCACGCTGTTCGGCGGACGCGCCATGACCTGGTATGGCCGCTATCCGTACAAGTTCGAGGAGGCGGAACGTCGTGGCGCCGCCGGCGTGCTCGTCATCCACACCACCGAGCGCGCGGGCTACCCGTGGCACACCGTCGAAGGCAGCTGGGCCAAGGAAATTCGCATGCTGCCCCGCCCGGCCAACGCGCCCGCACCACTCGGCTTCCGCGGCTGGATCACCGACTCGAGCGCCAACGCGATGCTCGCGCAGGCGGGCCTCGACCTCGCGCAGCTGCGCACCAAGGCCGAGTCGCGCGACTTCCGGCCCGTCAGCACCGGCATCACGCTCGACCTCGCGTTCGAGAACACGGTGCAGCACCTCGAGAGCGAGAATGTGCTCGGCACCATCAAGGGTAGCGATCCGAAGGGCGCGAGCGAGTTCGTGGTGCTCTCCGCGCACTTCGATCACCTCGGGATCGGCCCCAAGGTGGACGGCGACTCGATCTACAACGGCACCGAGGACAACGCGTCCGGTGTGGCGGACATGATCGCGGTCGCGCGATCGGTGGCCGAGGGTCCGCGCGCGCGACGTTCCATCCTCTTCGCCTTCGTCACGGCAGAAGAGAGCGGCTTGCTCGGCTCACAGTACCTCGCGGAACATCCGGTCGTGCCGCTCACGCTCACGGTGGCAAACGTGAACGTCGACGGCGGCAACCTGCTCGGTCGCGTCAAGGACTTGAACGTGCTGGGCGACACCAAGAGCACGCTCGGGCCGCAGCTCGCGACGTATCTGCAGCCGCGCGGGTTGAAGATCGTGCCCGAAGCGTTTCCCGAACGCGGCGCGTTCTACCGCAGCGACCACTTCATGTTCGCGAAGGCCGGTGTGCCGTCGGTGTCGATCGGAGCGGGCGATACCTTCGAAGGAAAGCCGGACGGCTGGGGTGTGGCGCAGGGCGAGGACTACGTGGCGCACCGTTACCACCAGCCGTCGGACAACTACCAGCCCAACCTCGACCTCCGCGGCGCGGTCCAGCTGTCGACGATCGTGCTCGACTTCGCCAAGGTCCTCGCCAACTCCTCGGCGTGGCCCCAATGGAACAAGGATGCGGAGTTCAAGCGACCCTCGCGGCGGCCGACGATGTAGGTCGAGGTGGCGGGTCCAGGACTGCGTTGGAGATTCCTCTCCTTGCCCCGTCCGACTCCTCATCCGTATCTCATTGCATGACAATGGGATGCGGTGGATATTCAACATCGGGTCACGATTGTGACCCGAATCGCAGTGTCACCGTCTGACTGTTGGTAGATTCGTCCGTTCTTGGCACGCTCGTTGCGTCCCTATGGAAACACTTCCGACCGAACCTGAAGGAGTCCCCGAACGGGAGATTCGCATCACTGCCCGGTTGTCGGCGCAGTCGGTGCTATCGCCCGTCGATCTTCAGCGCACGATCGGCGAGGTGAAGACGGCCGCCGAGGCGGAGCAGGCGCGACTGTCGCACCCGCTCAGTCCGACGGTCGAGTGGTTCAAGCGGCCGGTGGTGGCCATCATGCTGGTGCTGCTCGCGGGCGGTATCTGGGCGGCGCAGTTGCTGACGCTCAACCCGGCGATTCGGGAGATCTCGCCCACGGAGCGCGAGGACGGGCTGCGGTATCGGGTGATGTTGCAGGCCGCGAGTATCGAGGAGTTTCGGGAGCGGACCGGACGGCTTCCGGCGAGCCTCAAGGACACGCCGAAGCAGTTTCCTTCGGTGGAATACGAACGGATCGACAGCCTGCGCTACAGGCTGCGGGGGCGGGACTCCAGCATCGCGGTCACGTGGCGCTCGGATTCCTCGCTGTCGGCTTTCCTCGGCGGAGCGGTGATGCGTATGCGCGAGACCAAGCTCAAGTGAACATCGCCCGGCATATCCGTCGCGGCGTGACGCTCGTCGAGCTGATGGTCGTCGTGGGCGTCATCGGTGTGCTCACCGGTCTCGCCCTGCCAGCGGTGCTGGTGGTTCGCAAGACCGCGGTCGTGAACCAGGCGGTGGCCGACCTGCGCGCGGTGGACCTCGCGATCCAGGCGAGTTGCGGCAAGGGACGCTGCGGCAATTTCTGGAATGCGCTCAACTCGTCGCACGCCAAGACCGTGCCGAACGCGCTCATGGAGTTCCTGCCGCTGGGATTCGTTTTCAAGACGGACACGAACACCTTCGCGCTCGAGATGAACACGTGGCTGGTGAACAATGCCAACAATCCGGCGTGGCCGCTTTGCCTCTCGACGTGCATGGCCGCGATCCAGACGCCATCGTGGAACAATGACAACCTCGGCTTCGTGAACAGCGCGGGCTTCACCGCGCCGCCGACCATCTACATCAACATCCAGGTCGTATCGTCGAGCCGCGATGTCGTGTTCGCCGTCTACAACCGGGTGCACTGGGGGTCAGCGCCCGTCTACGACTCGAACACCGATTCGTGGACCTTTTACTACCCGGTCATGCAGGGCGTCCCGGCCACGGGCTGAGTCACGGCGTCGCTCGGAGGGGAACGGAGCGGAAGAGAAGTGCGGGGTTGGGAGACACAGAGCCCACAGAGTCAAAGCAGAGAAGCATGAATCGGGGGGCCCGTGCGCCAGTTTTCGGCGCGTCGGCCCCTCATCTTTTCAAGTCGTTCCGTTCGCGCCGGACGCGACCCGTGCGAGCACGCCTCTGTGCCCCTCTGTGTGCTCTGTGCCTCCCATCCCCGCAACTCTCTGTTGCTCCAATCCCCTCCCGCGAGTCGCGGACGCTACCCTTGGGTCGCGGGCACACTCATGTTGATACTGTCACGCAACCCTCCCCAAAAGTCCGAGCGTCCGATGTCCCGCCTTCGCGCCCTGATCATCATTGCCGCCGCCATCGCGCAGAGCGCCGGCGCGCAAGCCCGCCCTGACACGAGCGTCACGCTCCTGTTGCGTCCCGCGCGTGTCTGGGATGGCGTGTCCGACGCGGCGCAGCCGAACATCGTCGTGCTGGTGCGCGGCAATCGCATCGAGGCGGTCGGGCCCGCGTCGCAAGTGACCGCGCCACGCGGCGCGCGCGTGCTGGACCTGCCCAACACGACGCTCGTACCCGGTCTCATCGATCTCCACTCGCACGTGCTGCTGCACCCGTACAACGAGACGAGCTGGGACGACCAGGTGCTCAAGGAAGGGTTGGGTGAGCGCGTGGCGCGCGCCACCAATCATCTTCGCAACACGCTCAACGCCGGCTTCACCACGCTGCGCGACCTGGGCACCGAGGGTGCGGCCGACACTGACGCCGGGCTTCGCCACGCGATCGAGATCGGCGTCATTCCCGGGCCGCGACTCTTCGTGGCCAATCGCGCGATCGTCATGCGCGGTACGTACGGCCCCAAGGGCTACGCGCCCGAAGTGAGCGTGCCACAGGGCGCGGAGGAAGCGGGCGGCATCGAGGAATTGACGCGCGTCACGCGCGACCAGATCCGGCGCGGCGCCGACTGGATCAAGATCTACGCCGACTATCGCTGGGGACCGCGCGGTGAAACGCGGCCCGCGTTCACGACCGAAGAGATCGCGCGCGTGGTGGAGATCGCCAAGGAGAGCGGGCGCCCCGTGGTGGCGCACGCGAGCTCGGTCGAGGGCATGACGCGCGCAATCATGGGCGGCGTCACCACGATCGAGCACGGCGACGCCGGCACCCCCGAGGTGTTCCGGCTCATGGCGCAGAAGGGCGTCTACTTCTGCGCGACGATCGCAGCGGGTGACGCGATCCAGCGCTACCGCGGCTGGAAGCCCGGCGTGGGTACGGAGCCCGCGAGCATCACGCAGAAGCGCGCGAGCGTGAGGGCCGCGATCGAATCGGGGGTGGTGTTCGCGAACGGCTCGGACGTCGGCGTCTTCACGCACGGCGAGAACGCGCGAGAGATCGAGCTGCTCGTCGACTACGGCCTCACGCCCGTGCAGGCGATGCGCGCCGCCACGAGCGTGGCCGGCAAGGTACTGGGCTACGACGGCACACTGGGCGTGATCAAGGCGGGCGCGCTCGCGGACATGATCGCGGTCACGGGCGATCCGACGAAGAACATCGCGGCCACACGCGCCGTGGTGGCCGTGGTCAAGGATGGCGCCGTGGTGAAGGCGCCGTGAGCTGGCGCGCGTAACCGTCGCCACTTCGCAGAAGACACGCCATGCCGACGCTCGACCCGCGCATCGACGCCTTCATCGCCAACGCGCAGCCATTCGCGCAGCCGATCCTCACGCACATCCGTGCGGTGGTGCACAGGGCGTGTCCCGACTGCGTGGAGACGATCAAGTGGGGTTTCCCCCACTTCGACTATCGCGGGATCATGTGCGGCATGTCGTCGTTCAAGGCGCACTGCGCGTTCGGCTTCTGGAACCCGGGCGCGATTCCCGGGCTCACCCCCGCGGGTGAGCCGGCGATGGGCAGCTTCGGCCGCATCACGTCGCTCAAGGAGCTGCCGAGCGACGCGCAACTCGTGCGGTTCATCAAGGCCGCGATGAACAACAACGAGCTCGGGCTCAAGCCGGTGCGCGACAAGACCTCGCGTATGGGCAAGAAGCTTCCCGCGGCCGTGCTCGCGAAGACGCCCGACGATCTCGCGGCGCTGCTCAAGAAGGACGCGAAGGCGCGCGCGACGTGGGACGGATTCTCTCCAAGCCACCGGAAAGAGTACGTGGAGTGGCTCGTCGAGGCGAAGCGCGAGGAGACGCGCGAGCGGCGCCTCGCGCAGGCGATCGAGATGCTGCGCGAAGGGAAAGCGCGCAACTGGAAGTACCACGCGAAGTAGCGGGACGCACGAAGGGCGCCGCACACCGTCGCGCGACGCCCTTCGATCACGCCGACACCGTCCGTCGGCGCTGCCCTGCCCCGCGCCTGTTACCGCGTGGGTTCCATCGGATCGTCGAACGAATAGTCGAAGTCGTCGTCATCATCCGGGCCCGCACCGGCGGGGCCGTTGTCGTCCGATGCGCCGGGACCACGACCGCGGAAGTCACCACGACCGCCGTGCCCGCCGGGGCCCATCATGCCGCGGTGCATCCCAGGGCCACCGGGACCGCCATGCCCCATCATCATGCCGCCGCGCATCGCGGGCAGCTTGTCCTTCTGCTCGGCCGTGAGCACGGCGCGCGCGTCCTGCATGGCCTTGAGGTGCGCCACCTGGCCATCGACGCGGAGCGCGGCGAGCTTCTCGAGCGCCTTGCGCGTGAGGGCCAAGTCACCCTCGCCCTTGCGGGCGTCGGCCAGGTCGGCCTGCGCGCGGAGCATCGCGCCGGCGCTGGGCTCGAGTGCCGTCTTCTGCGACGCGGCGAGCGCGTCGAGGCGCTTCACCTGATCGTCGCTGAGACTGAGCTGGGTCTTGAGGTGGACCAGCATCGCGGCGGGCGAGCCACCGCGGCGGCCCATCATCATGCCGGGGCCACCGGGATGACCGGGGCCGCGCATGCCACCGTGCCAGTTGCCACCGTGCGCGCCATCGGCACCGCCCGGCGCCGGCGTGCGCTGCGGAGCGTTCTGCTGGGCGGCCGCCGGCAGCGCAGTCGCGATCAGGAGACCGGCCGTGGCGAGCAAGCGAGGGGTACGCATCGTGCTGCTCCTTGGGGTTGTGGGCGCGCGGTCGCGCCGTGGTCGAGCGGCCACGCGCGAGTCATCTCGTGACTCGTCGTCGTCGCTCTCTGCCCACTAGACGCCTTGCCCCGGTGAAGCGTTAGTCGCGCACGGCGCGCGCGTTGGTGAGTGCGGCCCAACGCGCGACGGGCGCTGCGTGTCCGGTGCGGTCCGCGCTTACTCCGCGAGCAACCGCTGCACGAGCGCGCGCTGCTCGGCGTAGTCGCCCTCGCCGTCCCAGTGATACCGCAGCTTGCCCGTCTTGTCGAAGATGTAGATCGACGGCCAGTAGCGATTGCCGAACCGGTTCCAGATCGTGAACTCGGGATCGACAGGCACGGGATACGTCACGCCCAGCTTCACCAGCGCCTTCTTCACGTTGTTGATATCGCGCTCGGGAGCGAGCTCCGGCGTGTGCACGCCGATCGTGATCAGCCCCTTGTCGCGAAAGTCGGCGTCGAGCTGGCGCACGTGGGGCAGCGCCGCCTGGCAGTTGCTGCAAAGGAAGGTCCAGAAGTCGACGACCACCACGTGGCCCTTGAGCGCGCTGGCGTCGAGCGGGGCGCTGTTGAGCCAGGTCGCGGCGCCATCGAGCGCGGGCAACGTGGTGATGGCGGCAGAGCCGGCAACGGCGGCGCCGACCGCGATCGCGGGCGATGCCACGAGACGGTTCGAGGCACCGGTTAGCACGAGCGCTCCACCGGTGAAGAGGGCGGCGACGGTCGCGGCCGCGAGGAACTGCGAATTGAAGAGGCGCATGTTCGGGAGTACGAGAAGACCACAATCATCGGTTCACTCACGACGCTGTCTGGCGTCGCCTGTTGCACCTAGGCGCGAGCTCCACGATTGGTTCGCGCGGCGCGGTTCGCCAGCCTCATGATATGCATCTGAATTGCATATGACAGTCTATGCGCTTGTACTGCATACACTTGCGCGACTGCATGACTTGTAATTTTCGCCCCGACCGGGGAGCTTTCACCCCATGACCTTCATTGACCTGATCGGCGTGCCGGTCGACCTGGGCGCCAGTCGCCGCGGCGTCGACATGGGACCCTTTGCCATTCGAGCCGCCCGCATCCGCGAAGAGTTGATGGCCCTGGGCCACGACGTCACCGACCAGGGCAACCTGATCGTGCCCGATCGCGGCACCTTCCCGCCCGATTCCATCGGAATGGACTTCCTGCCGGTGATCGCCGAGGTGTGCGCGGAGCTCGCGAACCGCGTCGAAACGAGCGTGGCGGCGCGCCGCTTTCCGGTGGTGCTCGGCGGCGACCACTCGCTCGGGCACGGATCGGTGGCGGGGGCCGCGCGTGCCCTGCGTGCGCGCGGCGAGTCGCTCGGCCTGCTGTGGATCGATGCGCATGGCGACATCAACACCCCCGACACCAGTCCGAGCGGCAACGTGCACGGCATGCCCGTCGCGCATCTGCTCGGCTTCGGTGATCCGCGGCTCACAGGGCTCAACGGCAGCACGCCAGCGGTCAAGCCGGGGCACGTCGCGCTCATCGGCATCCGCGATCTCGACGCGGGCGAGCGCGCGCACCTGCGCGAGTACGGCGTGCGCACGTACACGATGACGGACGTCGATCGCCGCGGACTCGCCACCGTGCTCGATGAAGCGATCCAGAGCGTGGGTCGCGCGACCAACGGCTTGTGGGTGAGCTATGACCTGGACGCGCTCGACCCGATGCACGCGCCTGGCGTCGGCACGCCGGTGAGTGGCGGCTTCAGCTGGCGCGAAGGGCACCTCGTGATGGAGATGCTGGCCGAGAGCGGCAAGCTGGTGGGGTTGGACGCGGTGGAGGTGAACCCGATCCTCGACCAGTCGAACCGCACGGCGGAGCTGGCGGTCGGTCTCGTCTCGAGCGCGCTGGGTAAGCGGATTCTGTAGGTGGTCGGGGACGCGCAGCGCGTCGCGAGTGGAGCGAGGCGCTCCTTCCATTAGTGCGCAATTGCGCTGCTGACGTGCTGGCCGACGGACGTAATTGGCGGTACTCTCTCGAGGTTCGGTGCGAGCACGACCCACCGCCGGGAGATCCACATGTCCAGTCATGCGTTCGTCTTCGCGCGCCGCCTCGTGTGCGCCGCCTTCC
Source organism: Gemmatimonadota bacterium (assembly GCA_025359135.1). Classification (GTDB taxonomy): domain Bacteria; phylum Gemmatimonadota; class Gemmatimonadetes; order Gemmatimonadales; family Gemmatimonadaceae; genus JACPPC01. The sequence goes on from JANYHJ010000239.1 coordinate 12,261, forward strand.
TTCCCGTTGCGCTCGGCGCGCAGGCTTCCAGCGCGCCCAAGGTGTCGCCGGACGCGTACAAGGCGCTCCACTGGCGCACGATCGGTCCCGAGGGCAACCGCTTCAGCACAGCGGTCGGCATTCCCGGCGATCCGTGGACGTACTACGTGGGCGCGGCATCGGGTGGCGTCTGGAAGACCACGGATGGCGGCATCCATTGGCAGAGCCTCTTCGATGCGCAGCCGGTGCAGTCGATCGGCGCGCTGGCCGTGTCGCGCTCGGACAAGAACGTCGTCTGGGCGGGCACGGGTGAAGCGCATATCCGCAGCCACATCTCGATCGGGCAGGGCATCTACAAGTCGATGGATGCGGGCCAGACTTGGCAGCTGATGGGCCTCGAGAAGACGGCACGCATCGCGCGCGTCGTCGTGCATCCCACCGATCCCAACATCGTGCTCGCCTGCGCACTCGGCACCGCGTACGGTCCGCAGGCCGAGCGCGGCGTCTATCGCACCACCGATGGCGGCACGACGTGGACCAAGGTGCTGTTCTCGGACGAGAACACCGGATGCGCCGACCTCGCGATGGATCCATCGAACCCGCGCATCCTCTTCGCGGGCATGTGGCAGATCGAGATCCACACGTGGGGGCGGGTGAGCGGCGGTCCCGGCAGCGGCCTCTTCAAGAGCACCGACGGCGGCGTCACATGGACGCGCGTCAAGGGCAACGGATTGCCGACCAAGAACGTCGGCAAGACGGTAGTTGCGATCGCGCCGTCGAACCCGCAGCGCCTCTACGTGATGATGGAGACGGGCGACGGCATCCCGAACCAGACCAACGGCGAGCAGACCGAGAACGGCCAGGTCTGGCGCTCCGATGACGGCGGGGTGCACTGGAGCCTTGCCACGCGCGACAAGAACGCGATGGGCCGCGCGCACTACTACTCGCGCATCGCCGTGAGCCCGGCGGACGAGGACGAGACGTACTACCTCACGGCCGCCTTCTCCAAGTCGATCGACGGCGGGCGCACGCTCATCACGCAGCAGTTCCCCAACGCGCCGGGCGGCGACCATCACGACATCTGGATCGATCCAACGAATGCGGACCGGATGATCGTCGCGCACGACCAAGGGCTTTCGATCTCGATCAACCGCGGCAAGACGTGGCTCAAGCAACGCCTGCTCAACGCGCAGATCTACCACGTGACCGTGGACAACATGATCCCGTACAACGTGTTCGGGAACAAGCAGGACGAGCCGACCTATCGCGGCCCGAGCAACAGCCGCATCGGTGGCTTCGGTCCGCGGAGTGGCGGCATTCCACGCGCGGCCTGGCACGCGGTGGGCGGCGGCGAGAGCGGCTGGGCGACGCCCGATCCGGTCGATCCCAACGTCATCTGGAGCACGGCGTCGGGCTCCGGCATGGTGGGCGGCATCGTGGTGCGCTTCGAGGAGAGCACGCGGATGTTCCGCAACGTCGAAGTCTGGCCGTATCAATCGAACGGGCCGGCCAAGGACGTGAAGTACCGCTTCGTCTGGGATTCGCCGTTCCTGATCTCACCGCACGACCACAACACGATCTACACGGGCAGTCAGCACGTGCACCGTTCGACCGACGGCGGGCAGAGTTGGCAGGTGATCAGTCCCGACCTGACGCTCAACGACCGCAGCAAGATGGGCAGCTCGGGCGGCCTCACGCCGGACAACATCGGCGTGGAATACGCGGGCGTGGTGTACGGCATTGCCGAGTCGCCGGTGACGAAGGGGCAGATCTGGGTGGGCACCAATGATGGTCAGGTGCAGCTCACGCGCGACAACGGCGCGACGTGGACCAACCTGACGAAGGGGCTCCCCGGCTTGCCGGCGTGGGGTTCGGTGCGCTCGATCGCGCCGTCAAAGTGGGATGCCGCCACCGCGTGGCTCACCGTCGATGCGCATCAGGAGAACAACCGCGATCCGTTCATCTATCGCACGACGGACTACGGGCGCACATGGAAGCTGATCGTCAACGGGATTCCGAAGAGCAACCTCAGCTACGCCAAGGTGATCATCGAGGATCCGATCCGGCGCGGCCTGCTCTACGTCGGCACGGAGAACGGCATCTATCTCACGTATGACGCGGGCGACACGTGGCAGCCGCTTCAGAACGACCTGCCGCAGGCGCCGGTGTCGGGGATCCAGGTGCAGGGACACTTCAATGACTTGGTGATCAGCACGTACGGTCGCGGCTTCTGGATCATGGACGACATCACCCCCATCCAGCAGCTCACGCCCGAGATCGCCGCTCAACCCGCGCACCTCTTCCCGCCGCGCGCGACGTACCGCTTCCGTCCGATCACGGCGCCGTCGACTCCGTACGACGATCCCACCACGGGTGAAGATCCGGAGCCGGGTGCGCCGATCACGTATCACCTCAAGGCCGCGGCCAAGGCCACGCCCAAGCTCACGATCCTCGACGCCGCGGGTGCCGTGGTGCGCTCGCTCGACGGCACCAACAAGCCGGGGATGAACCGCGTGAACTGGGACCTGCGCGATACGCCGAGCTCCGAGCTCAAGCTGCTCACGAGCCCGATGTTCGCTCCGTATATCGCCGTGGGGCCGGACGGTCGTGACGCGGGCACGCCGCGCGTGGCGATCCTCATGCCGCCGGGTCAGTACACGGTGAAGCTCACCGTGGATGGCACGGACTACACGCGTCCGCTCGAAGTGCGCAAGGATCCCAACTCGTCGGGGAGCGAGGGCGACATCGCCGAACAGGTGAAGGCGATTCAGGCGATCCGTCGTGACATCGAGGAGGGGAACACGGCGGTGCGGCGCGCGGAGGCGGTGCGTTTGCAGCTCGAATCGCTGATCCGCGTCGCGGGTGACGCGAGCGTGACCGCGGACGCGAAGGCGCTCGATACGAAGGTCACGGATGTCGAGATGAACCTGATCGACCTGCGCCTCACGGGCACGGGGCAGGACGGCGTGCGGTTCGGGTCCAAGCTTCTCTCGAAGCTCGGCTACCTGGGCAACGGCGTGAGCGTGGCGGACTTCAAGCCGACCAACCAGCACGCGGAGACGCAGGTGCTGCTGCACACGGAAGTGGGCGAACAGGTGCGCGCGCTCGACCAAGTGCTGCAGCGGGAACTGCGCGCGTTCAACGACAAGCTCAGGGCAAAGGGGTTGCCGACGATCTTCGACAAGACCAACCCCGTACCCTGAGTTCGGCGTCAGTGAAGCGCTGACCGTGCGCCCTCATGGTGCGCGGAGCGCGGTGTGGCGTGGTGGTGCTCTTTCGTACCTTCATCACCGCGCCAACAAGGCCTTCCCGCTCACCGGATCGAACGTGCTGCCGGCGCCCAGCACGTGCATGACCATGCCCGACGCGCCGAGTGGTGTGTCGGCACGCGTGGTGCGGGCCGCGCGCCGCGCATCGTAGATCGTCACGACGCTCGCGCCGCTCACGCGCCAGCGGCCACTCGGCTCCACGATCAGCGCGGTCGACTCGTCAATGCCCGCGCCCAGGTGTGGCTCGCGCTCGAGCACGAGCGAGATGAGCCGGTTGTGCCGCTTGCGACGCAGGAAATGCTGGTCGATGATCGCGTTGGTGAGGAGCGCGAAGCCGTCCTCGGTGACCGTGTTGTCGCGCGCGATCGTGAGCCAATGGTTGGTGGTGTCGTCAGGTGGCCGCGCGCCGCCGGCGTGGCGTTCGTCGCCGGTGAGCATGACGGCGCTCATGACCGCAGCGCCGGCCGACGTGCCGCCGATGACGGCGCCTGCACGGTAGCGACGCACGAGCGCGGCAAGCGCGCGCGACCCGCGCAGCGCCTTGGCGAGCAGCACCTGGTCGCCGCCGCCGAACCAGATGCCGGTGGCTGAGTCGACCTGGGCGACGATGGAATCGGCGTCGGCCTGGGCGCGCGTGATGTAGAGGTTGCGCGCGGTGGCGCCGAGCGCACGGAGGTCCTGCGCTTTCTCTTCGCCGCCTGTGAGGCCGGACTCGCTGGCCATGGCGAAGACGACGATACGCGCGTGGCCCCGGCCGCCCGCGGTGTTCACGAACTCCGCAACGAGGGCGTCGGGTTGGGGGCCGCCGCCGACGATGAAGAGGGTGCCGCGTGCGCGTTGCGCGCTTGCGGGGAGGGCGAGCGCGCAGGTGGCGAGAGCGAGGAGCGCGCGGCACCTCGGCCGCCATGAAGTGTCGTTCACGTTGCTCCTGGATGGCAGCTACTCAGGTTTGATGACACGATCGCGCAGCTTGGATGACGGGAGGAACACGAACATGTTGCCGCGCTTCCGTTTCACGAGGAAGCCGTCGCGTTCGAGCGTGAGCAGGTCGGTACGCGCCGTCTGGTACGCAACGCCGTGCGACGTACGGTGAGACTCGACGGTATAGCTGACGTCCGGCTTTCTCAGCGCATGTGCCAGTAACGCCAGTTGCCGTTCGTTCAGCGTGTGATGCGAGGTCGAGACGAGCCGCAGCTTGTCCTCGGCGTTCCGGAGCTCGGCCGCCTTCCGTGCCAGGAAGAGCTGCAGCTCATCTAGCGCCAGGTCGATGACGCGTAGTTGATGGACGAGAAAGTAAGTCGCGTCGTTGTCGTCGGTTTCAGCGAAGAGGAAGGCGCGCATGTACTGCGCACGCGCGCGCTTGAGGATGCGCGAGATCGACAGGTACTCGCAGAGCCAGTAGCCATGGCGCGCCATGCTCCAATAGAAAAGCGCCCGGGCGACGCGCCCGTTGCCGTCCACGAACGGGTGGTCGTACGCGAGCCAGAAGTGCAGCAGGATGCTGCGCAGCACGGGATGCAGAAATGGCTCCTCACTCGCCGGCGCATTCGCGAATGCGCACATCCGCTCGATGCGCACTGGCAGATCGGCGTCGCGGGGTGGGCGATGCAGCACGCGCCCGAGCTCGTCTGCCACGACGATCTCGTCCGCATCCGTGCGAAAGCGTCCCGCGTCCGCTTCGTCGTCGAGCGTTCCCTCGGTCACGATGCGATGGAGCTCGAAGACCGTCGCCGGCGTGAGGTCACCAGTGCGGCGCTCGCGCAGCCACTCCATGGCGCGATAGGTGTTCGCGATCATGCGCTCGCCTCGATCGACCGGCGCTCGTCCCTCGCGCAACATCTGCTTGGCCGCGGCTCGCGTGGTCGAGGCGCCCTCGAGTTGGCTCGAGGTGATGGCCTCCTCGAACAGCGATGAGATGAGATAGCGGTCCCGCGTGCCGGGATCCGTCACGAGCGCTGGAGTACTCAGCGAGCCGGCTGCGTCACGATCAATCCGATGCAACTGCACGGCAATTGTCGGGACCGGAGCAAAACGAAACGGTTGCCCGACGGTGTCGAGCAACCCGATGGGACGATACAGCATCATGCGAGCGACCTTCGTCGCTTGCCACCAATCCTCGTGCGACAGCGCCTGCGGAGGAGCGCGATGCCGTAGTTCGTCCCAGTGCAGGTAGCGGCCCTCAGGCGTCGGACCTACTCCTGACATGGCGAAAATCAGGAGGCGACCGATGGCGTCGGCGTCTGCAGTGCCGTCCGCCCTCGCGGGCGAGAGCGTATGCGGCGGCGCCTGCGGTACATGCACGATGATTTACTAATAGTTGTTGAATTAGTAAATCATGATAGTCAGTATTTACTAGGTTGTCAACTATTAGTAATTAGCGATGCAACCGATTGTATTGTAAGACTTTAGGCGCACTGCGATCCTACCCACGTACCAGCTTCTTGTACTTGATCCGGTGCGGCTGGTCCGCGTCCGGCCCCTTCCGCTTTTTCAGGTCCTCGACGTACGACTGGAAGTTGCCCTCGTACCACACCACTTCCGAGTCACCCTCGAAGGCCAGGATGTGCGTGGCCACGCGGTCCAGGAACCAGCGGTCGTGCGAGATGATCACCGCGCAGCCGCTGAAGTCGAGCACCGCCTCCTCGAGCGCGCGCAGCGTGTCCACGTCCAAGTCGTTGGTGGGTTCGTCGAGCATCAGCAGGTTGCCGCCCGTCATGAGCGTCTTGGCCAGGTGGAGCCGGTTGCGCTCACCACCGGAGAGATTGGCCA
>JANYHJ010000242.1 GCA_025359135.1 Gemmatimonadota bacterium
CGGCATCGAACAACGCGCACGACGCGTCGCGCCGCTCGCGGATGTTCGGCGAAAGGGCACCGCGCTCGAGCACGCTGCCCATCTCCTCGGCCACCATCGCCACGGCATGCGAGAGCACGGAGAGCTCGAGCGGATCGAAGGTCGCGTCGGTCATGGTTGGCGCTCCACCATCCAACCGCCAGTGGGCAGCGCGCGTGCCGTCCACCCCGGAGCCACGTAGAGCGTGGCATCGGGTAGCGCGATGCTCGCGGCGCCCGTGACGCTCGCATCGAACGCACCGCCATTGTCCTCGAGCGCCGTCGTCTTCCACGTGGACGGCCCCCGTCGCGCAAAGTCGGCGTGACGCGCGCGACCCACTGCGGCGTGGCGCACGCTCACGCATTCCACGGCTGCGCCCAAGCCGAAGCCGTAGCGCTGCTGGTGCCGTTCGGCGAAACGTGCCGCAAGCGCCGAGCCACTATCGCCGGGCGCGCACGAGATTTCGAGTTCGTGTCCCTGCCCCACGTAGCGCGCGCGCATCCACCAGCGTCGATCGGCGCCGGACTCGGGGTCCTGCACGCGACTGGCGAGTGCACGCAGATGCGTGGTGAGCGAGTCGGCATCGAGCGCGTCGGTGGTGGCCATGACGCTCGCGATCGCCTCGCGACGCTCGGCGGCCACACCCAACCCGAAGGCGGAGAGCACGCCGGCCCAAGGCGGCACCAGCACCGAGCGCATGCCGAGCCGGTCGGCGAGTCCGCAGGCGTGCAGCGGGCCGCCACCACCAAAGGCCACGAGGACGGCGCGCCGCGGATCGACGCCACGCTCGACGCTGACGCGCCGCAGCGCGCGCGCCATCTCCGCGTCGGCCGTCGAGACAATCGCCTGCGCGGTGCGCTCGGGCGTGGCACCGAGCGTGGCGGCGAGTCGCGCGATGGCCGCCTTGGCTGCGGCCACGTCGAGGTGCACGCCGCCGGTGAAGCGCGCGGCGTGGATGGTGCCGAGTGCGAGGTGCGCATCGGTCACGGTGGGCTCGGTGCCACCGAGCCCGAAGGCGACGGGGCCGGGACGCGCGCCAGCGGAACGCGGCCCGACACGAAGCGCACCGCCATCGTCGATCCACGCGAGCGAACCGCCACCGGCAGAGACGGTGTCGACGAGCACGCGCGGCAGCGCGATCGGCACGCCGGCCACCGAGCCGCCCGGTTCGATGAGCGGTTCGCCGCCTTCGATGAGGCCGATGTCGGCGCTCGTGCCGCCTATGTCGATCGAAAGCGCGAGGTCGATGCCGGCAGCCCTCGCAGCGAGCGCGGCACCGGTGACGCCGCCAGCGGGTCCGGAGAGCGCGAGCGCGGCGCCGTGACGCGCGGCCGTGGCGGCGGGAAGCACGCCACCCGCCGACGTGACGACGCCGGGGGCGGGATAGCCACCGGCGGAGAGCGCCTCGCCCAGGCGACGCAGGTAGCGCGAGACGAGCGGCCGCACGTAGGCCTCGGCGACCGTGGTGGACGTACGCTCGTATTCGCGGATTTCGGGCAGCACGTCGATCGACGCGACGATCTCGATACCGGGCATGGCCGCGCGCAATGCGTCGGCGAGCGCCATCTCGTGCAAGGGGTGCGCATACGAATGCAGGAAGCTGATCGCCACGGCCTCCGGCTTTCGCGCCTTGACCGCATCCACGGCAGCGGCGATGGCCTGCGACGTCAGCGCCGTTCCCACACCGGCCGGTCGCATGCGCTCAGTGACACCGATGGTATCGCTCGCATCCACGAGCGGCGGCGGATGATGGCGCGCGAGATCGTAGAGGGCGGCGCGCTCCTGGCGTCGCAGCTCGAGCAGGTCGGTGAAGCCGGCCGTGGCGCAGAGCGCCACGCGTGCGCCACGCCGTTCGAGCAGCGCGTTGGTGACCACCGTGGTGCCGTGGGCGACGCGACCGACGCTGCGCGGATCGGCGCCGAGCGCCTTGAGCGCGTCCTCCACGCCACGGCTCTGGTCATCGGGTGTCGAGAGCACCTTGCGCGCCTCGACCACGCCGTCCGCACCGATGCTCACGAGATCGGTGAAGGTGCCGCCCACGTCCACGCCGATGGCGCGCATCAGCGGGCCGAGAAGCGGAGGGCACGCGACCGGTCGCGCGCGGACACGAGCGTGACGGCCGCGACGAGCGAGGCGTGCACGGGCAGCGTGAAGGCGATGATGGGGAGCGCGCCGTGCCAGCGGCCATCCGCGAGGGCCGCGATCGTGCCGGCCACCGGCGGCAGCAGGAACGCGGCGAAACCGATGGTGGTGCCGAGCCCGGGCGATCCACGCGTGAGCCAGCGCCACCAGATCGGCGCGAAGAGGAGCCCAGTCGGCGGCAACAGCGAGAGCGACACGTCCTGTTGCCAGTAGATGTGCCTCGTGGCCGTGGCGGCGAGCAGCAGGACGACGCCGATCACGCCAGCAAGCGCGCCCCATCCGGTGCCCATGGCGATGAGCACAGCGCGCGCGGCGCCGCCCGTCGGGGCGAAGCGCGCGAGTAGGAGCACTAGCGCGGCCACGAGCGCGCCGGCGGCGAAGAAGGCGCCGGTCCATTGCGGTGCCTGCGCGCGCTCGGCCTCGCGCGTGCTCCTGAAGGCCACGCGCTCCTCGATCACGAGGGGCACGAGTTCACCCGAAGGCGCCGCCACCATCAGTTCACGGACGCGATCGCGAACCTTGACGGGCAGGAACATCTCGTCCCAGCGCGAGAGGGTGGAATCGGCACGACGCCCGAGCGCGATCGTCATGCCGGTATACCACGCGATGCTGCCCGCGACGAGGCGCTGCGTGTGGGTGCGGAACGAGCCGTCGCCGGGCGCGGACTCTGTGGCCCCGCGCAAGGCGCCGCCGAGCGCCTGGTCGAGCATGTCGCGCACGCGTGTCGAGCAGTTGTCGCGGTAGTAGTCGTAGCGGTAGTACTTGTTCTCCTCGAGGAGGTTGCGCTCCACGAGGTTGCGCAGCGCGAGTGCCTGCGCCGACGTGAAGCGCAGGCGCTGGACCTCGACGGTGCGATTGAGCGACTGGTAGAAGTCGATCGAGCCCTGGACCGGAGAGGCCGCCACCCAGTACTTCGTGTCGCCCGAGAGGAAGCGACCGAGGAAGTTGGGCTGGTTGAAGTCGAAGACGCCCCAGTTGTACGCCGCCGCCAAACCGGTGGCCGCGTCGCGGATGACGATCGCGTTGTGGCCGAACTTCTCGAAGATCTCCTCACCCTGTCCGATCGTGAGCAGCTCGACGATGACGCCGGAATCAGCGCGCGCGGCCTGCGCGGCGAGTGACGCAGGCTGCACCATGGGCCAACCGGCCAGCGCGGCCGACACCGCGGCCGCCACCGACCACCGTCCGCGGCTCACAAGCGGATCTCTTTCTCCTCGTTCGCCGCCTTGTAGATGGCGTCGAGGGTGCGGTGCAGCACGAGCTGGTCGGTGGGCGGCTTGTACGGCGACGTGCCCTCGACGACGGAGAGGAAGTAGGCGTCCTGCGCGCGGTAGCTCTGCAGCGTCGCGTTCTCGCGCGCGCTCGCGCCGGCGGGTGAGACATCGACCGGACGCCCGTTGATCTCCTTGACGACGCGGAGCGGCGCGAGGCGGGCACTGCCGCGCGCGGCGAGTGCCTCGAACCACCAGCGCTCCTCCTGCCCGACATACGACCACGAGATGTCGAACGTGCACGTCACGCCACCGGCGGCCTCGAGCACCACGAGCATGCTCTCCTCCACCGCCTTGGCGCCGCGCGGACGATCCATGTAGGCGTTGACGCGCACGGGATCCGGAAACTCCGCGAGCCAGAGCGCGAGGTCGAGCTGCGTGAAGCCGTGCTCGAGGAAGGCGCCGCCGCCGGCCTCGGGACGGTTGCGGCGCCATCCGGCCACGGACGCCGGCGGGTGGTACGCGCCCGCACGCACGCCGGTCAGCTTGCCAAGCTCGCCACCGCGCAGGAAGCTCGCGAGCGCCTGCACGTCGGAGCGGAAGCGATGGTTGTTGCCGACCACGACCTTCTTCTCCGCACGCTGCGACGCGGCGATGATGCGCTCGATGCCCTTGGGCGTGAGCGCGAGCGGACGCTCGCAGAGCACGTGCACCCCCCGCGAGAGCGCGGCGAGCGTGTGCGGCTCGTGCAGATGGTTGGGCGTGGCGATCACGACGGCGTCGAGTGCATCGAACTCGAGCAGTTCATCGATGTCGCTGAACGCATCCGGAATGCTGAAGCGGTCGGCCAGTGCGCGCGCCTTCACGAGGTCGTTGTCGCACACCGCGACCAGCTCGGCGCCCTTGAGCTTCGAGAGAACGGGCAGGTGCGCGAGTTGCGCGATGGCGCCGGTGCCAACGATGCCGAGGCGGAGTGATGCGCTCATGTCGTGGAAGAGAGCAGGAGGCCTGGTGGACGCGACGGGAAGTTAGCGGGCCGCGCGCGCGGCGCGCCACGCGCCGGGCAACGCCGTCTACTCGACGCGCCTGAGCTGCGTGCCCGGGTAGTACGCCGCGAGGATCGCGTGCGCATCCTGTCCCGCTCGCGCCCGGCCGATCGCCCCCCATTGGCACATCCCGATGCCGTGGCCGTAGCCGCGCCCGCGCACCGTGAGGCCGTCCACCGTGCCATCGCCGCCCACGTGTGCCTCGAGCTCCACCCAGGTGCTGTTGAGCAGTTCGCCGCCCTTGCGCAGCACGAAGCGCAGTTCGTTGCCGCGCGCGTCGAGCCGTCCGCGCGAGGTCTCGAAGGCGATGCCGGTGGCCCGGCCACCAGGGGTCTGGCCGTCGACCGAGGCACCGCGCACGCGTACCGACGCACCATTCGCGAGGTATTTGGACACGAGCCGCTCGACCTCGTCGCCCGAAAACGTCGTGGTCCAGCGATAGCGCGGCGCGATGTCGCACCAGCTGCGTTGCGTGCCGGGTACGCGGTCGCTGACGCGCTTGAGGAACGGCTCCGTGCCCGACTTCCAGACGTCGGGCGGCTCCGCGGTCGTGCCGCCGCACGCCGCGTGATAGGGCGCACTGATGACGCGACCGCCGTACGTGAGCACGGTGCCCGCCGTCGCGAGCACGGCCGCGTCGGCCACCGGCGACTCGGCCTCGACGCCACCGTAGACCTGGTCGAGCACCGTGGCCACCACGTCGAAGGGCCGCGAACCGCCGCTCCCCAACTTCACCCACGCATAGCTCCGCGCGGCCACCGCCTGCGCTTCCGCAGCCGCGTGCTCGGCCTCCGTGCGCTTGCCGATCTCGCCCGCCACCACGGATCGCAAGTACTGCTCGAGCGGCACCTGGTTGACCACGAGCAGGCCGCTGTCGGTCGGAACGAACACGAGTGCGCCGCGGTAGCGACGCCCGCCCCAGCGCAGCACCGCGCCGTTGTCGGGCGTCGCGATGGCCGCGCCCGCGCGCGACGCCGTGATCAACGAGCCCTGCAGCGCACGCACGCGATCGCCCCGCTGTTCGATGCGCCACGTCACGTCGGTCGCCACGCGCGCGAGCGTCGAGCCGCCGCTCTCCGTGAGGCGCCACGGCCCCGTGGACGAGAGCGACGTTTCGCCCTTCGCGACGCCGAGTGCGACACGAATGCGACGCCCCCCCTCGGGGATGTTGAGCGGCGCCTCGTCGAGGGGCACGCTCGTGACCGGATTGCGCTCGGCCGAACGCTCGATCAGCGCATCGATCGAATCCCGCGGGATCGGCTCGGGCGCGGGCGTCGCACCACGGGTGGCCGCCGCGGGCGATTCACTGGGTCGCGGCACGCCGCCCGAGCAGGCCGCCAGAACGGCGAGCAGCAGCAGGACGCCGCGCCGCACTCGCATCCGCTACGTGAGCGCGGCGCTCAGGGCCTGCTCGAGCCGGTCGAGCGTCTCGTCGATCTCGCGCTTGCCGTGCGCGGCCGACGTGAAGGCGGCTTCGAACTGCGACGGTGCGAGGTAGACGCCGCGTTCGCGCGCCGCGTGGAAGAACTTCCGGAAGAGTGCGACATCGGCCGCCTTCGCTTCGCCGAAGTTGCGCGGATTGCGACCGAGGAAGAAGAAGCCCCACATGCTGCCGGTGTGGCCCGCCGTGAACGGCACCCCTTTCGCGGCCGCGATCGCCTGCAGGCCGCCGACGAGCCGGTCGGTCTGGTCGACCATCGCGCGATGCACCGACGGCGTGAGCGCGTCGAGCGTGGCGATGCCCGCCGCCATCGCGAGCGGATTGCCGGAGAGCGTGCCGGCCTGGTATACCGTCCCGAGCGGCGCGACCTGCTTCATGATCTCGGCGCGGCCCCCGTACGCGGCCACGGGCAGTCCGCCGCCGATGACCTTGCCGAACGTCGTGAGGTCGGGCGTGACGCCGAAGGCTTCGACTGCACCACCGTACGCGATGCGGAAGCCCGTCATGACTTCGTCGAAGATGAGCAGCGCGCCCGTCTCGTCGGCCAGGTCGCGCAGCCCGTCGAGGAACCCGGGCTCGGGCGGGATGTAGCCGCAGTTGCCGCACACCGGCTCGACGATGATGGCGGCCAGCTGCGGCGCCTGGCTCCGTGCGATGGCACGCGTCTGCTCGAGGTCGTTGAAGGGCGCCGTGAGCGTGAGCGCCGCGAGCATCTTCGGCACGCCCGGCGAGTTGGGCAGGCCGAGCGTGGCCACTCCCGACCCGGCGCGCACCAGGAACGAGTCCGCGTGCCCGTGGTAGCAGCCGTCGAACTTGAGGATGAAATCGCGGCCCGTCATCGCGCGCGCGATGCGCACGGCGCTCATCGTGGCCTCGGTACCGCTCGACACGAAGCGCAGCATCTCGAGGTGCGGCATCCGCTCGACGACACGTTCCGCGAGCTGGACCTCGAGCCCGGTGGGAATGCCGAACGACGTGCCGAGCTGCATGGCGCGGTCGACGGCATCGAGCACGACCTTGGGGGCATGGCCGAGCACGAGCGGGCCCCACGAGAGCACGTAGTCGATGTATTCGTTGCCGTCCGCGTCCCAGAGGCGGGCGCCCTTGCCGCGCTCAGCCACGAATGGCTCGCCGCCGACACCGCCGAACGCACGCACCGGTGAATTCACGCCGCCCGGAAAGAGTTGGCGGGACCGCTCCATGATCTCGTGGGATCGCGCGGACGGACGGCTCATCGACCGAAAGCTCCGATGGTGGGGGCGTGGGCGAGTGGGAGGCGACGCGACGACACGGCGGCCGGGGCCGCGGGCTGCGACTCGATACCGAGCAGCGTGGCGCTGAAGTCGACGTCGTCCTCGATGTCGTCGATGCGCACGCGAACGAACGCGCCGGGTGGCGCGTCGGCATCGAGCCGCACGATGCCGTCGACGTCATCCGCCTGCCACGGCGCGCGCGCAATCGTGCCGTCGTCGCCGCGCTCCTCGACCAGGCAGACGACCTCGCGCCCGATGTGCCGCTCGTAGCGCTCCGCGGTGATGTCGCGCTGCAGGGTGAGCAGCGCCTCGAGCCGCTCGCGCTTGACCGACTCGGGCACGTCGTCCTCGAGCTCGAAGGCCTTCGTGCCCTCCTGCGCCGAATAGGTGAAGGCGCCCACGCGATCGAACTGCACCTCCTCGAGCATGGCGAGCAGCTGCGCGAAGTCGGCGTCGGTCTCGCCGGGAAAGCCGACGATGCAGGTGGTGCGGATCGTCACGTCAGGCACTGCGCCGCGCACACGCGCCACGCGATCACGGATCGAGAGGCCACGCTCGGGACGGCGCATGCGCTTGAGCACCTCGTCGGCACCGTGCTGGATGGGCATGTCGAGGTACGGCACGATGCGCGGATTGCGTGCGACGACGTCGAGCAGCTTGGGCGTCAAGCCCGCTCCGTAGAGATAGAGCAGGCGGAACCACGGGATCGAGGTCTGCGCCACGAGCAGCTCGAGCAGTTCGGGCAGCGCGGTGCCGTCGCGCAGGTCGCGGCCGTAGTGCGCGAGATCCTGCGCCACGAGGTTGACCTCGCGGGCGCCCTGCATCTCGAGCAGCTGCGCCTCGCGCACGACCTCATCGGCCGCGAACGAGCGATGCTTGCCGCGCATGAGCGGAATGGCGCAGAAGGCGCAGCCGTGATCGCACCCCTCGCTGATCTTGAGGTAGCGGACGTGCGCGCGGTCGCTCACCGCAAGCCGGTCGCCCGGATGCAGCAACACCTCGGCGCCGATCAGTCCGCGCGCCTGAAGTTGCGGAATCAGCTGATCGGTCTCGGATGCGCCCAGAAAGAGGTCGACCTCGGGCAACGCCTCGGCGAGTTCGCCCTTGTGCCGTTCGACCATGCAGCCGACCGCGATCAATGCCTGCAGCGTGCCCTCGGCCTTGAGCCGTCCCGCATCGATGATGGCGTCGAGCGACTCCTTCTTGGCCGCGTCGATGAAGCCGCAGGTGTTGACGATCACGAGCTCCGCCTCGCGCAGGTCATCGACGGCCACGGCGCCGAGCGCGCTGAGCTGCGCGAGATAGCGCTCGCTGTCGACGGTGTTCTTGTCGCAGCCGAGGGTGACGAGACCGACTTTCACGAGGCGATGATGACGAGGGACGGCATGCGCAGGCGCAAAGGTAACACGACGTGTGAGCGCGCAAACGCGCGGTGCATGTTGCGCCCACACGCGCCGCTGCTGGCATATTTGTGACATGGCGGTATCACTTTCGCCCACAGCGTTTTGCACATCTTCTCCACAATATGAACGCGCGTTGACGCTTCGTGTTGTGGATCGTCAATTTGCGCCAATCCATGTCCTTTCTTTTCGTCTCCGGCATCGATACCCGCGCCCCGCTGCTCGGGGGGGGTGATCGCGCCGACCAGCTCGACCGGTCGGGGCACTACGCCCGTTGGGAAGACGACTTCGCGCTCGCGCACCAGCTCGGTCTCGACGCGCTCTTCTACGGCCCCGCGTATTACCGCGCCCACGTCAGCCCCGGCCACTACGACTGGGACACGTGCAGCGAACCGATGGAACGGCTGCGCCTGCTTGGCATCATGCCGATCGCGGACCTCGCGCATGCCGGCGTGCCCATCTGGATGAGCGGCGTCGGCGATCCGAAATTCGCCGAGCACTTCGCCGACTACGCGCGCGCCTTCGCGGCGCGCTTTCCGTGGGTGACGCACTTCGCGCCGATGCGGTCGCTCGGTGACGTGGCCGCGGCAAGCGCGCTCGACGGCCGCTGGAACGAGGCACGCTCGAGCGACGCCGATTTCCTGCGCACCGTGGCCAACATGGCGCGCGCCCACGAGCTCGCGGTGGCCGCGATTCTCGCCGAACGCCCCGGCGCAACGATCGTGATGAGCGCGCCGGCCGCGCACGCGCACGCGGCCGGCGAGGGCGCGCGCGCCGAAGCGGAGCGCCGCAATGCGCGCCGCTGGCTCGGCCTCGACCTCTGCCTCGGCGTCGAGCTGGGCGAGGCCACGCACAAGGCGCTCATCGACGCCGGCGTGAAGGAAGCGGACCTGCGCTTCTTCCGCGAGAAGCGCGCGTCGCGAACCGGCGTGCGCGTGCTGAGCGTGGCGTGGGCGCCGGACACGGAGCGCCGCCTCTCGTCTGGCGGGCGCGAAACGTCGGTCGTGCAACGACTCGGGCTGCGCCACCTCGGCACGCGCCTGCACGAGCGCTACGCCCTGCCCCTCCTCTGTGCGGAGACGCACGCGCCCTCGCGCCACGCGCGGGCCTGGCTCAAGCAGCAGTGGGACGACGTCCTCTCGCTGCGCGCGGCCGGCGTGCATGTCGCCGGCTTCGGATGGGCGCCACTCACCGATACGCCACGCCTCGGCGCGGGACCGCGCGTGATGGAGGACATCGGGCTGGCGGAAGGGACGCGCGCGCTCAAGCCGGTGGGCGAGCATTTCCGCGACCTGGTGGTGCGCTGGCATCCGGTGCTCGGCGCGCCGGGCGCTGCGCTACCCGTGCGCGGCGTGCGGCGCCGCGCGCGCGGTCAGAGTTCCTTGAGGTAGTGGATCGTCTCGGCGCGATAGCCGTTGGTGTCATAGAAGCGGCGCGCGCGGGCGTTGCCTTCCCAGACGGTGAGTCCCATGCGCGTCATGCCGCGCGCGCGCGCCCACTCTTCGGCGGACATGAGCGCCGACGCGATGCCCTGCCGTTCGACGTCCGCGGCGACGGACAGGTCCTCGATGTGCGCGATCGGGTGCTGCGTGAAGTAGTCGATGCGCGTGCTGACCATGACCATGCCCTTGGCGTCGGCGGCCGCAAACTCCGCCACCAGCAGCACGCGATCGACGCGCGGCGCGTAGAGCTGCTCGCGCAGGAGCTGGTCGTCGGCGTGGATGATCTCGTCGCTGGTGCGCCAGGGCGGCACGGGGAAGTCGGCCAGGCGCGCGGCCATCGCGAGCACGGCGGCTTCGTCCTCGGGACCGCCGGGGCGGATGCGGAGTCGGGCTTCGCTCATGCCCGAATGTTATGCCGTTCGGTGCGGTCGCGCCTCACCAGCTGAACCGGAGGCCGAGGTTGACCACACGGCCCTCGAGTGGCGCCCAGACCTGCGTCGTGCGCCGCCCGAGGGCGTCGGGCGACGGGAGCAGCAGGCCGTCGAAGCGCGTCTGGCGCGCGTCCGCAAGGTTCTCCGCATTGAGCCAGAGTTCGAGGCCCGGGCGAATCGGCTGCGACCAGAGCAGGCAAAGGAAGGTGTACGGCAGGCTCTTCGATCGATACGGATCGGCATCGAGCGGCTGCACGCCCGTGTAGTAGGCATCGAGGCTGACGCGCGCGCCCGGGCCGCCCGCCCACGCGAGCCCGAGCCCTAGTGCGTGACGCGGCACGAGAACGGCGTCCTTCCGCGTGCCATCCATCGGGTCCACGATGGTGGCGTCGAGGTAGCCGTACATGGCGTTGGCGCTCCAGTGCTCGCCACGGCGCGAGGCGAAGAACTCGACGGAGCGCGTGGTGGCGGGCCCCGCCGCGTTCACGTAGCGCAGCTTGTCGATTCCACCAACGATGGTCGGCACGCCCAGCACCGGGTTGTCGATGCGCGAGAGCGCGAGCGTGAGGTTGAGGTCGAAGCCAGCGGGCGCGGCCCCCAAGTCGAGCGAGAGTGTGCGCGCGCGCTCGGCGCGCACCACGGTCGGGTCGATGCGGGCGAAGCCGATGGCGTCGCTCTCGTCGGTCATGGGCGTGGGCGCGAACCAGCCCTCTCCCGCCGACACGCGCGCGGTCATGCCACCCCCGGCCTTCCATAGCACGGAGGCGCGCGGCGAGCAGAGGAGGCCGTACGCGTTGTGCGCGTCGCAGCGCGCGCTCACCTGCGTGGCAAACTGGCCGGCCGGCGTCCAAGTGTGCTGCGCGAGAAGGGCCGGCGCGTCGAAGGCGAAGCCCAGCGCCGGACTCTCCTCGGAGCGCAGCTCGTCGTGCTGCCAGGCGGCGCCAAGCACCCACTCGGTGCTGCCGCGCTGCGCCGTGTACGCCACCTCGCCGTACGCCGTGCGACGCCGGCGACGATCGGGCGCGGTGCCGAAGACCTGGTCGCGCCGGTTCTCGGCGACGCTCCCCTTGAAGACGACGTGCGTCGAGTCGTCGATGGGCTGGTGCCATTCGACGCCGGCGTCCACGCGGCCGGTGTGCATCGTCTCGGTGTACGCACTCGCGGGGGCGCCGAGAAAGCCACCCGCGCGATCCTCCACCGTGAGGCCAAGGGTCGCGTAGAGCATTGCGCCGCCCGCGCCCTCGTGGTGAAGGCGTGGACGCACCGTCATGCGCGCGACAGACGGAAAGTCGGACCAGCCGTCGCCGTCCTCGTCGTGGCCCGGCTGCCGATGCGCATCGGCGGACACGGACCAACCCCACCCCTCGCGAAGGTTCACGCCCTTCCAGTACGCAAGGTCGCTGCCGCCGCGCGTGGTGTAGTCGACGAGCAGTTCCTCGCGATCGTCGGGGCGTCGCGAAACGAGATTGAGCACGCCGCCCAGCGCGGACGGGCCGTACAGCGCCGTGGACGCGCCCTTGATGACCTCGATCTGCCGGAGATCGAGCGGTGCGACCTGCAGGTAGCTGAAGCCGTCGGGCGACGCACCGAAGAGCGGAAGGCCGTCGAAGACGAGTCCGCTGTACTGGCCGCGCAGGCCGTTGATGCGAAGCCGCGTGCCCCCGAGCGATCCGGACGTCTGCTGCATGCGCACGCCGCCCATCTCGGCGAGCGTCATGGTGATGTCGCGCGGGCGCATCTGCAGCTGCTCGGCGAGCATCTCACCCTCCATCACCTCGACGCGCAGCGGCTCGTCCTCGACGCGTCGCTCGGAACGCGTGGCCGTGACGCGGACCTCGCTCATCTGCGACATCGCGGGCATGGGCTCCGAGCCGGGCATGTCGGCCATGGCCGCCATGCCCGCGGCCACCTGCGCCGCCGAGCGCAGCGTGACGCGCAATTCGACTGGCGTCGCCAACACGATGCGCACGAACGCCGTCTCGGGGCGGAAGCCGATGTTGCGCACCTGCACGCGCACCTGGCCCGTGTCGAGTTGCAGGCGCGCCGTGCCGCTCGAGTCGGTGCGGGCGCCGCTGCGGCCCGAGCGGACCGTGGCGCCGGGGAGCGGGACGCCGCGCGACTGCACGTGGACGATGACGGTACCGGTGGCGGCCGTGCCCTGCGCGCTGAGCGGCTCGACGGCGACGCCCGGCAGGAGCTGGAGCGCGAAGACGAAGCGGGCCGCGTCGAGGGCGCGACCGCGCACGCGCGATGCTGCCCTCGGCGCGAGCCAAGGCATGCCGGCGTGCAGGACTCCGATGAGGTGCAACATGATCCGGATGAGGGAGCGCGCAACAGCAACGTCACGCCACGCGCGGTTCCACCCGACCGCAGCTGGTCGGGTAGTCTCGCCTCGGTTCAGGCGTTGGGCGGTGGGGCCTCGGGGGCTGCGGCCGCGCGCGTCAGCATCGCGGCGACGCGCAACGCCGGCGCCGGCGCGACGAGCGTCGGGCAGTCGAGGCCGGCAAGCGCGATGATCGCGAGAGGCGGCGCGCAGTTCACGCCGGCCAGGCAGGACTCGGGCGCGGCGTCGTGCGGCGGTGCATCGTGCGGCGCGCCATCCGCTGGGACCGCGTCGTGCGCGGGCATGGGCATCGACATCGCATGCGCGCTGGTCGACGTCATCAGGTCCGCCATCGAGCCGGCGTCGCCGAGCGTCCGCTGCGCGATGCCTTGCCCCATGTCACACGCGACGGCGCACGACGCGCTCGCCACGCGCACGCCCACGACGGTCAGTTGGGCCATGAGGACGAGCGCGGCAGCGCGACGCAGGCGGCGGAGCACTGTGATCAGCGGTAGTTGCCGAACTTGAGCTCGACGCCGAAGTCCTGGCCGCGCAGCAGCGCCATGGCCTGCTGCAAATCGTCGCGATCGGGTCCGCTGATGCGCACCTGATCGCCCTGGATCGAGGCCTGGACCTTCTTGATCTTCGCTTCCTTGATGGCCGCGGCCACCTTCTTCGCCGTCTCCGCGTCGAGGGCCATCTTGAGCTTGATCTCGCGCTTGACCGTATCGCCGCCGGCCGAGATGTCCTTGCCGACGTCGAGGTTCTTCACCGGGACCTGGCGCTTGATGAGCTTCGTCTGGACGACATCCCAGAGCTGCTGCATGCGGAAGTCGGAGTCGGCGTGGAGGTTGAGCAACCCTTCGACGCGCTTGAACTCGATCGTGGCGGTGGCGCCCTTGAAGTCGTAGCGCTGCGCGACTTCCTTCTGCGCCTGATTGACGGCGTTGTCGACCTCCTGGAGGTCCACGCCGGTGGTCACGTCGAACGAATTGGTCTGGGCCATGCGGTGCGGAGGGCGCCGGCGGCGCCGGTCAGCCGAGGAAGGACTCGAGCGCGCGGGCGCGCGACACGTGACGGAGCCGGGAGAGCGCCTTCTCCTTGATCTG
>JANYHJ010000007.1 GCA_025359135.1 Gemmatimonadota bacterium
ACGGACGACATCTACGTCTCGCTCGAGACGGCCCGGCGCTTCGCCGATGCGTGGGGCAGCCGCTTCGTGAACATCGGCGCGGCGGGACACATCAACAGCGCGAGCAACCTCGGCGCCTGGCCCGCGGGACAAGCCTTGCTCGCGGAGCTGCGACAGCCGTGAGCGGCCGCTTGCATCGCGTGCGGGTGAAGCGCATGACGACGCTCGTCGTCGCTTGCGCGCTCGCCTGCACTCCCGCACTCGCACTCGCTTTCGCCGTGGCTTTGGCGCCGGCCGCACTCTCCGCGCAGGACGTCGCCCAAGGCCCGGATTTTCCGCGAGGCGCCGTCACCGCACACGTCATCCGCGACGCGAGCTTCGGCCGCACGCGTCGCGTCTGGGTCTACACGCCGCCCGGATACGATGCGAAGCGCAAGGCGCCATATCCCGTCGTGCTCGCGTTCGACGGCGCGATCTACCTCGACTCGATGCCGCTGCCGCGCGTGCTCGATTCCCTGCTCGCGCTCAAGCGCACCACGGCGTTCGTGGCCGTGCTCGTCGACGACTCGAGCGGCGCGGTGCGCACCGCCGAGCTCGGCAACGCCGCGCGCATGCCGGTGTTCGTCGCCACGCAGCTCGTGCCGTGGCTGCGCCGCGGCTGGCATGTCACCCGCGACCCGGCGCGCGTCATCGCCACCGGTTCGAGCGCGGGCGGGCTCGGGGCGTCCCACCTCGCGCTCACGCGACCGGATGTGGTCGGCAACGTCTTCTCGCAGAGCGGGGCCTTCTGGCGAAGCGCCGAGGGCTCGAACGGCGCACCGTACGAGTGGCTCACGCAGCGCGTCGGCCTCATTCCGAAGCAACCAGTGCGCTTCGTGCTCGACGTCGGTGCGCTCGAGGATCACGCCACGCTCGGTGGATCCGGCCCCAACTTCCGCGACGCCACGCGCCGCTTCCGCGATGCGCTCTCCGCGCGTGGCTATGACGTGACGTACGTGGAGGTCCCCGAGGGCAATCATGGCGAGGCGTGGTGGCGGCAACGCCTCGCCGCGGGCCTCGTGGCGCTCAGCGCTCGCTGGCCCAGCACCTGATCGCGTCGCCAGCGTGACGCCTGCCAGCGCGCCCGTGGTGTAGGCTTGGGGAGGCGCACCAGACACACGGGAGTCGGCGATGGGCAGGACTTGGACGTTGATGGGGTCGGACGGCGTGCTCTTCGAGAGCGAAGTGCCGGGCGAGTTCGGCGGCAACGGCGCCGACAAGATCTACGGCCGCCTCGACTGCCCTTCCGGTTCGCGCGCGGCGGCCAAGAAGGACGGGCCGTATCGGAAGCATCGCGTCTTCTTTGCCGATGAGTCCACGGCGATCGCGGCCGGCTTTCGTCCCTGTGGCACCTGCATGCAACCGCAGTACGCCTTCTGGAAATACGGCCCGCAGCCCGGATTGCCCTTTCCCTGGCGCAAGCGGCCGCGCGCGGGGTGACCCCGCGATTCGGCGTACGAGCACCCGGTGGGACGCTCGACGCGCCGCGCTTATCTTCCGGCCGGAGGTTGCTCAGTCGATGATGACGTATCTCTCCGCGACCGGCGCTGCCCTGTTCACCGTCATCGCGCTCATGCACTACGCGTGGGCTGCGACGGGTCGGGTGCCGGCCGCCGTGATACCCACCCGGCGTGATGGTTCGCCGCTCTTCCAGCCCAGGCGCATCGAGTCGGCGGTCGTCGCGACCGTGCTGCTGCTCGCGGCCCTCCTGCTGCTGCAGCGGGGCGGCGTGGGTCCGATGCTCGTGCCGAAGATGCTGCGCGCACTCGGCAGTGGACTCGTCTCGGTGGTGATGTTGATGCGCGCCCTGGGCGACTTCGCGTACGTCGGCTTCTTCAAGCGCGAACGTTCCAGCCTCTTCGGACGGATGGATACGCGCTACTACTCGCCGCTCGTGCTCGTGCTCGGCGTCATCGCCGGCCTCGTGTCGTATGGCGGCCGGTGATGGCGGCTGTGCGCTCGCGCGGCGTCACGCCGAAGCAGGTCTGCGCCATGGGGCTCAAGCTGCGGAGCGTCGAGGTGTCGACATCGTACGGCACCACCGCGCTCAAGGTGAAGGGCAAGTTGATCGCCCGTTTTCATGAAGACGGTGACGTGCTCGTGTTGCGCTCGAGCTTCGAGGATCGCCGGCATCTCATGACCACGCAGCCCAAGGCGTTCATCCTGCGTGAGCACTACCGTGACTATCCGTACGTGCTCGTGCGGCCCGATGAGCGGGGCATCCGGCGGAGGCGTGCTCGGGCCGTATGTGGCGCCCTTCCTGGCCCTCTCGGTGCGGGACCTCGACGCCATGGTCGCGTGGTACTGCGACGAGCTCGGCTTCGTCGTGCACCAGCGCGTCGAGGTGCCGGCGCATGACATGCGCGCCGCGCTGCTCACGATGGGGCGCGCGCTCATCGAACTCGCGCAGGTCGGCGGGGCGCGACCGTTCGCGGAAGTGGCGCCGGATGTGGGCCGCCGGGTGCTCGCGCACGGCATCTTCAAGGCGGGCTTCGTGCTCGATCCCGAGGGCAACCGGCTGCAGTTCTTCGGCAAGTAGCACGGCGCAGAAACCCGGAACCGCGTCCGCCTCGTAGGGTCTGCATGGCGCGGCTGGTTCGTGGCGCACCCTCCTCCCTGCTCTTCCATGTCGCACTACAGCACCGACGTCCTCTGGACCCGCGGCGACCAGCCGTTCCTCGACAAGCAGTACAGCCGCCGGCACGTCGTCCGCTTCGACGGTGGCGTCGAGATGCCCGGGTCGTCGTCGCCGCACGTGGTGCGCGTGCCGTTCTCCGATCCGGCGGCGGTCGATCCCGAGGAGTTGTTCGTCGCGTCCCTCTCGACCTGCCACATGCTCTGGTTTCTCGATCATGCCGCGCGTGCGGGATTCGTGGTGGACCGCTACGCCGACCATGCCAGCGGCGTGATGGAGACGAACGACGCCGGCCAGCTCGCGATGACCGTCGTGACGCTCCACCCCGACGTGGCGTTCGGCGGCGCTCGCCAGCCGGCGCGCGCCGAGCTCGACGCGCTGCACCACGCCGCGCACGAGGACTGCTTCATCGCCAACTCCGTACGCACCACCGTCCGCTGCGAGCCGGTCCATCCGGCCGCTGCGTGAGCGTCGCATGCGCGTGATCCTCTTCGGCGCGAGCGGCATGGTCGGCTCGGGCGCACTGCACCAGTGCCTCACCGATGCACGCGTCACGAGCGTGGTGGCCGTCGTGCGCGCGCCGCTTGGCCTGTCGCACCCGAAGCTCCGCGAGGTCGTGCACGCGGACTTCTTCGAGTACGCCCCGCTCGCCACCACCTTTGCGCAATCCGACGCCTGCTTCTTCTGCCTCGGCGTAAGCGCGGTGGGGCTCGATGAAGCGACATACACGCGGCTGACGTTCGACCTCACGCTCGCGGCAGCGGGCGCGATGGTCGCCGTGAATGCGGCGTCGACCTTCTGCTATGTGAGCGGTCTGGGCACCGACAGCAGCGAACGTGGTGGCACGATGTGGGCGCGCGTGAAGGGACGCACGGAGAACGCGATCATGGCGCTGCCGTTCACGGCGTCGTACATGTTCCGCCCCGGCTTCATCCAGCCGATGCACGGGGTGCGCTCGAAGACGTGGTGGTACCAGGCCATCTATGGCGCGCTGGCGCCGATTGCGCCGCTGCTGACGCGATGGTTCCCGGGCGCGGCCACGACGTCGGTGCGCATGGGACGCGCGATGATCACGGTCGCGGCGAACGGCTTTCCGCGGCGCATCGTCACCACGCGCGACATCAACGTGCTCGGCGAGGAGCGCTGACCGTGGCCGATTTCACCGCCGACCGGATCATCAACGCCTCGAGCGACGCCATCTGGCAGGTGCTCGCCGACCTCGCGCGCTGGCCCGCGTGGACCGCGTCGATGGACAAAGTCGAGGTGGTGGGCGGCTCAGCGCCCGGGGTGGGCGCGCGCGTGTTCATCGCGCAACCCAAGCTGCCGCCCAATACCTGGACGATCACCGAGTGGAAGCCGGGGGCGGGGTTCACGTGGGAGATGACGACGCCGGGCGTGCGCTGCGTGGCGATGCACGAGGTCGTGCCGCACCCGAATGGCTGCCGACTCATCCTCCGGCTCGACATGACGGGCTGGCTCGGCAACCTGCTTGGCCGCTTCGGCGCGTCGCTCACCGAGCGCTACATGGCGATGGAAGCCGACGGGCTCAAGGCGCGCGCGGAGGGCACGCGCTGAGAGGGGACGGCT
>JANYHJ010000137.1 GCA_025359135.1 Gemmatimonadota bacterium
ACGGCGCCGACGCGCTGCGCTGGACGGTGGTGAGCGGCATGGGACTCGGCGTCGACGTGCTGCTCGACCACACCGACCTCGAGAAGGCATTCGCGCCGGGTCGCAACTTCGCGACCAAGCTCTGGAACATCGGGCGCTTCCTGCTCTCCAGCATGGGCGATCAGGCGGTTGCGCCGCTCTCGAGCGTGGAGGCTGCGCGGCTGACACGCGCCGACCAGTGGATTCTCGCGCGCCTCGATGTCGCGATCGCCGAATGCGACAACGCGCTCGGGCCCGCGCGGCCCGTGAACGGCACGTGGCCGGAGGCGCAGCGCAACGCGGGTCTCCGCTTGAACGAGTACGCGGAGTCAGCACGGCGCTTTGTCTGGAGTGAACTGGCCGACTGGTACGTCGAGGCGGCGAAGTCGCGCATCGCGGCCGGCGGCGCGGACGGCGAGGTGGCGCGCATCGTGCTCGCGCACGCTTTCGATCGCGCCCTGCGGCTGCTACATCCGATCATGCCGTTCATCACCGAGGAAGTGTGGCAGAAGCTGCCGGTGGCGAAGGCGACGGAATTTCTCGCGCGCGCGGCTTGGCCGGGGCGTGCGGGCACGGCCGCGGCCACGGAGTTCGACGTGGTGGTGGCCGCGGTGGATGCGATCCGTTCGCTGCGTTCGGCGGCGGGTCTACCGAGCGGGCAAAAGGTGCACGCGATCATCGTGCCGAGCCACAACACGGGTGCGCCTGCAGGCGCGGATACCGCGCTGCGCTCCACTCCGGACGACGTCGCCGCCATTCTCCGCGACGAGCTCGCGCTCATCAACAGCCTTGCGCGCGCTGACGCCATCACGGGGCTTCGCTTCGATGGCGACGGCCTGCACCAGCTCTGCCCGGGCTTCGACGTCTTCCTGCCGCTCGACAACATCGCGCCGGACGTGCGCACACGCGAAGCCGACAAGGCGCGCAAGGAAGCCGACGCGCTGGCCAAGCAGTTGAGTGCGCTCTCGGCGCGACTCAAGAACGAGAGCTTCGTCGCGCGCGCCAAGCCCGAGATCGTCGAAGCCGAGCGGCAGAAAGAGCGCGAGTGGACGGAGAAGATCGCGCGACTGACCGAGAAGGCGGCGGCGCTCGGCGGATGACCAGGCGCTGGTGGTCCGGACGACTGCTGCTCCTGGCCCTCGTCGCGTGCGCCTCGCCCGGCGCTCCGCCCGGCGGTCCGCCCGACAAGCTCCCGCCCAAGCTGCTCGATGTCGTGCCCGAGTCCGGGCAGGTCCGCGTCGCTCCACGCGCGGTGATCTTCCGCTTCGACGAGGTCGTGAGCGAGCGACCAACCGGCGCCAGCAAACTCGAGGACATGTTCATCGTCTCGCCGCGCGGACGTGGCGTCGACGTGGACTGGAACCGCGAGGAAATCTGGATTCGCCCGCAAGGCGGATGGCGCAAGGACCTGGTGTACACCGTCACGATGCTCCCGGGCATGGCCGACCTGCGCGGGAACGTGCTCAAGGAGGGACGCACGCTGGTGTTCGCTACCGGCGCGACCATCTACGACACGCAGTTGGCCGGTCTCCTCTTCGACTGGGCCAAGGGCACGCCCGCTTCGCTCACGCTCGTCGAAGCTGTTGATCGCCGCGACACGACGATCCAGTACGTCAGCCTCACCGATTCGAGCGGACGCTTCACGATCCGCCACCTGCCACCCGCCGCCTACCTCGTGCGCGCATCGGTGGCCGCGGGTTCCTCCATCGGCTCCACACAGGGACCGGCACTGCGCGGCTTCGATCGTCGTCGCGCATGGGACACCGTGGCCGTCGTGCTCACGGACAGCGCGCGCGTGGAGTTGCTCGCGTTCGTGCACGACACCCTGGGACCTCGCCTGAGCGCGCTCACGGTTCGAGACTCGCTCACACTCAGGGTCACGCTCGACCAACCGATACCGGCGGCGCAGCGCCTCGGGCCCGAGAACTTCACCGTGCTGACCCGCGACTCGACGCCGCTCGGCATCGAGGGCGTGTACACGGTCGACGCATTCGCGAAGCTCGAGAAGGCGAGCGCCGATTCCGTCGCCGCGGCCAAGGCCAGGGCCGATTCGGTCGACGCGAAGGCCAAGGCCGATTCAGTTGCACGGGCCGACACGACGCGACGTACGCCCCCGGCGGCTGCCCGCCCCGACTCCGTAAGTCGCGCGGCTGCGCCGGCCAACACGCCGCCTCCCAACGCACCTCGGGCGAACGCCGCGCGGGGCGTACGTCAGCCCGCACCAGCACCGATCAGTGCTCCGCCCGCAGCGGCCCCCGCTCCGTCCGGTGCGCCCGGTGCGCCCGATGCGCCGGCCGCGCCGGGCGTGGTCGGCGCTCGACCGCTGCTCACGCGCGCCGACACGGTTGCCGACAGCACCAGGCGCGCGTTGCCCAAGCCGAGTCAGCCGCTACCGATTGCCGAATTCGTGATTCGCCTTGCCGTGCCGCTCGCGCCGCAGTCGTCATACCGCCTCGTGCTGCAGGACATTCGCGGCCTGCTCGGGGCGTCGCGCAAGAGCGATCGTGCGTTCGCGACGCCCAAGCCCCAGGCCAAGGATTCGACGGCTGCGAACCGGAATGCCGTACCGGGCGCTCCCGGCAACGCCCTTCAGCAGGGCCCGCGGCCACCCGGCTTCACTCCCGCTCGGCCGCCATCCGACAGCGCGAAGGCGCCCAAGCCGCCTGAGGCGTGGGACCGACGGTGAGTGACGCGCGGCGCGATCTCCCGAGTGTCAACGTCCTGCTCGAAGGCGCAGGCGCGATGTCGCTCCTCAAGGAGTTGCCGCGCGAGGTTGTCGTCGAGTCGATCCGTGCGGTGCTCGACCAGGCGCGCCGCGATC
>JANYHJ010000055.1 GCA_025359135.1 Gemmatimonadota bacterium
GGGGTGGCTCGTGGCGTTGCTGCTCGGGTACGCGGTGCTCACGCAGCTCATCAAGCGCGTGTACATCCACCGATTCGCGACCTGGCTGTAGCTGACCGCAAGGCACAGCCGCGGCTCGCACGGCTCGGTTCACCTGCACGCGCCGTGCGCCGCGCTTGCCCCCCGTGGCGCGGACGGGGAACTTCCCCCGCTGGATGCCGCCCCGACGGGCGGCTGGAAACCGAGCGCGGAGCGAATGCGGTGGGGAAACGCTGGAACGGGTGGGGCAGCGCCGACGTCGCGCCGTCGCTGAGCGCGGAGGCGCTCGCCTTTCTCGCGTCGCGCGTTGGCACTGCGCAGCCGGCGTCGAGCATCACGCGCGACGCCGCCGTGCGAAGCGTCGGAGTGGCTCGCCTGCCCAGCGCCTCGCCGTTGAGTACTGACGCCGACGTACGGCTCGATCACGCCTACGGCCAGTCGCTCAGTGACTGGATCACGCTGCGCACCGGGCTCGGCCTGCACTGCGCCGACGGTGTCGCGTTGCCGGAGACGGCAGAGGATGTGCGCGCCGCCCTTGCTGCTGCGCGCCGCGCCGGCGCCATCGTCATCCCCTACGGCGGCGGCACGAGCGTGGCCGGACATCTCGCCGTGCCGCGAAGCGACCGGCCCGTCGTCAACATCTCCCTCGAGAAGCTGCGCGGCCTGCGCTCGTTCGACGGCGAGAATCTCGTCGCCACCTTCGGTGCTGGCACGCCGGGTCCGATGGTCGAGGCGGAATTGCGCGCGCACGGCTGCACGCTCGGTCACTTTCCGCAGTCGTTCGAGCTGTCGACGGTGGGCGGCTGGGTCGCCACGCGCTCGTCGGGACAACAGTCGCTGCGCTACGGGCGCATCGAGCAGTTGCTGCAGCAGGCGCAGCTGGTGACGCCGGTCGGCGCGTTCACCGTGGGCGGCGCGTATCCGGCGTCGAGCGCGGGTCCGGACCTGCGCGAGGTCGTGCTCGGCAGCGAAGGACGCCTCGGGCTGCTCACCGACGTGACGCTGCGCGTGCGCCGGTTGCCGGAGCACGAGTCGTTTCACGCGTCGTTCTTTCCCTCGTGGGATGCCGGCGTGCTGGCGGTGCGCGCACTCGTGCAGGACGGCGTGCCGCTCTCGATGCTGCGCCTCTCCAACCCGCTCGAGACGATCACGCAGCTCGCGCTCGCCGATGGCCACGCGCGTGCGCTCGCGTGGCTCACGCGCTACCTCGGCTGGCGCGGCGTGGGCGACGGTCGCTGCCTGCTGATTGTGGGCGTGACAGGCGGCGATCGTGAAGTGAGCAGCGCGCGCGGAGCACTCGCCGAGTCGGTGGCGCGCCACGGTGGCGTGCGTGTCGGCACGTCCATCGGCGCGAGCTGGGCGCGCGGCCGGTTCCGCGGACCATACCTGCGCAACGCGCTCTGGGATGCGGGCTACGCCGTCGACACGTTCGAGACAGCGGTGCCCTGGTCGCGCGCGACCGAGACGATGAACGGGATCGAGCTCGCGCTCCGCACGGCGATGGATGGCGAGGGAGAACGCGCGCACGTCTTCACGCACCTCTCGCATGTGTACCGCAGCGGCTGCAGCGTGTACGTCACGTGCGTCTTTCGCCTGGCGAGTGCGCCCGACGCCACGCTGGCTCGCTGGCAACGGCTCAAGCGGGCAGCATCGACAGCCGTGGTCGCGGCCGGCGGAACGATCAGTCATCAGCACGGTGTCGGTAGCGATCACGCGCCGTGGCTCGAGGCGGAGAAGGGGGCGCAGGGGATGGGCGTGCTGCGCGCGATCGCGCGTGAGCTCGACCCCGACGAGATGATGAACCCCGGCAAGTTGTTCACGTGAGCGACGACCAAGTGGACGTGCTCGTCGTCGGTGGCGGCATCACCGGCGCGGCGGTGCTGCACGAAGCGGCGCGTCGCGGCGCGCGCGCGCTGCTTGTCGAGCGCGGCGACTATGCGTCGGGCACGTCGGCCTGGTCGTCCAAGCTGATCCACGGTGGCGCGCGTTACCTGAGCGCGGGACAGTGGCGCTTGACGCTCGAGTCGGTTCGCGAACGGGAGGCCTTGCTGCGCGAACGGCCCGCCCTCGTGGCGCCGCAGCCCTTCGTGCTTCCCATCCGCCATGGCGACTGGGCGCACGCGTTCGCCGCGCGCGTGGCGATGCTCGTCTGCGACGTGATGGCCGGACACATGCGTTCGCGCCGCGTGGGCGCGGCGGAGGCGCGGCAACTCGAGCCGTTGCTCGCGGACCTCGCCTCCGGTTCGGCGATCAGCTATCGCGACGGCGTGGTCGACGATGCGCGACTCGTGCTCACCCTCCTGCGCGAGGCCCGCGAACAGGGCGCGCGCACATGCAACTACACGGACGCCACGCTCACGGAATCGGACGGTCGCGTGACCGGTGCCACGCTCGTGGACCATGCCACGGGCACCTCGCGCACCGTGCGCGCGACGGTGACGGTGCACGCCGCCGGTGCGTGGGCAGGCGCCGCTCCCGGCGCACCTGCGCTGCGTCCGCTGCGCGGCAGCCATCTCGTCTTCGCCGCGCGCGACCTGCCGCTACGCTCAGGGCTCGTCTGGTTGCATCCGCGCGACCGGCGTCCGGTGTTCGCGCACGTCTGGCTCGGTGCGGTGATCGTGGGCACGACCGACGTCGAGCACGCCGACGTGAACGCGCCGGCCGTGATGTCACTGGCCGAGCGCGACTACCTGATGGAAGCGCTGCACGCCGCGTTTCCGTCGCGCGGGCTGACGCCGGAACGCGCGATCGCGTCGTTTGCCGGATTGCGCGCCATCGTCGTGCCGCCCGGTGCGCGTGACGCGCCGCCGTCGCGCATGGCGCGTGACATGGCGCTCTGGCAGCGACCCGGCTTCGTCGGCACGACGGGGGGCAAGCTCACCACGCACCGCGTGACGGCGCGCGCGGTGCTGCGCGAGGTGTCGGCGCTCGGCGTCTCCCTCGCCGACGCGCCAGCCGCTCCGCCTGCTCCAGTCACCGACCGGTTCACCGCCGTGCTCGGCGACGCCGGCGCGTCGTGGGTGCGCGCTCAACCTCCCGGCGAGCGCGTGCCGCTCCTCGACACGCCCTACACGATGGCGGAACTCGCGTGGTCGCTCCATCATGAGCAGGTGATGCACCTGGACGATCTCCTGCTGCGCCGTACGCGCCTGGGACTGCTCGCTCCGCACGGCGGGGCGGCCCTGCTCGATGCGCTCGAGCGGCCGTGTGGCGACGCGCTCGGGTGGGACGCCTCGCGCTTCCGCGCCGAGGCCGAGCGCTATCGCGCGCACTGGCGCCGGATGCACGATCCGCTCGCGTGCGGTGGTGGGCGATGAGCGCGCGCCAGGTCCTTGCCATCGACGTCGGCACGCAGAGCGTGCGCGCGATCATCTTCGACGAAGCGGGCAGCGTCGTCGCGCGCGCACAGGTGGTACTCGCGCCGCCGTTCACGTCGCCCGAGCCAGGCTGGGCGGAGCTCGACGCCGGGGCATACTGGAACGCGCTCGTCACAGCCGTGACGCAGCTCTGGCGCACGAGTGGCGTGGACGCCGCGCGCGTCGCGGGACTCGCGCTCACGACGCAGCGCGGCACGGTCGTCTGCAGCGATGAGCGCGGCACGCCCCTGCGACCCGCGATCGTCTGGCCGGACCAGCGGCTCGCCACGCAGTTGCCGCCGCTCTCGACGCTCTGGTCGGTCGGCTTCCGGCTCGCGGGCGCGCACGACCTCGTGCGCAACCTGCAGCGACAGGCGGAGGTGAACTGGCTCGCGCAGCACGACACGCGATTCGCCGACACCGAGCGCGTCTCGTTGCTCTCGGGCTGGCTCACGCACCGGCTCGTGGGCGAGTGGGTGGACGCGGCCGCGTGCCAGGTGGGCTACCTGCCGCTCGAGTATCGCACGCAACAGTGGGCCGAACCGGGTAGTTGGCGCTGGCAAGCGCTGGCGGTGCGCGCGTCGCAGTTGCCGCGACTGGTGAAGGGAAGTGAGCTACTCGGCACGATCACCGACTCGGCCGCGAGTGCGCTCGGCCTCCCGCGCGGACTGAAGATGATCGCTGCTGCCGCCGACAAGGCCTGCGAGGTCCTCGGGTGCGGCGCGCTCGAGCCCGACACGGCGCACTGCTCGTTCGGCACGGCGGCGACGATCAACACGACGCAAGCGCGCTACGTGGAAGTGCAGCGGCTGCTGCCCGCTTATCCGGCCGCGTATCCGGGCGCGTTCAACACCGAGATCCAGATCGAGCGCGGCTTCTGGCTCGTGTCGTGGTTTCGCCGCGAGTTCGGCGACGCCGAAGTGGCGCGTGCTGCCGCGCTCGGCACGAGTCCCGAGGCGCTCTTCGATGAACTGATGGCCGCGGTTCCGCCGGGTGCGATGGGACTCATGCTGCAACCGTACTGGTCGCCGGGGCTGCGCGATCCGGGGCCGGAAGCCAAGGGTGCGATCATCGGATTCGGTGGCGTCCACACGCGCGCGCACCTCTATCGGGCGCTGATCGAGGGGATCGCGTACGGGTTGCGCGCCGGACGCGAGCGAATCGAGCGGAAGCTGGGTCGTCCGCTCACGCGGCTCGTGATTTCGGGCGGCGGTTCGCAGAGCGACGGCGCGATGCAGGTGACGGCCAACGTCTTCAATCTCGCGGCCACGCGTCCAGCCGTGCACGATGCATCGGCGCTCGGTGCCGCGATGCTCGCCGCGACGGGGGTCGGGGTGCACGGTTCC
The DNA here is from genome assembly GCA_025359135.1 of Gemmatimonadota bacterium. GTDB lineage: Bacteria > Gemmatimonadota > Gemmatimonadetes > Gemmatimonadales > Gemmatimonadaceae > JACPPC01. Next base: position 4,721 of record JANYHJ010000055.1, read on the forward strand.
GTGCGCGACGCCGTGAAGGCAATGTCGCAAGCGGGCGCGCGCTTCACGCCGGAGCCGGACGCGGTGCGCACCTACGACGCGCTCTACCACGACGTCTATCGTCCGCTCTACGCGCGACTCGCGCCGCTCTATCGTCGCATTCGGGCCATCACGGGCTATCCGGCCTGACGCGGCGCGTGGCCGCTACTGCTGGACGCTGCGCAGCAGGTCGCCCGCCATGATGGGCGTGCTCGTCGGCTGGGGCGAACCGCGGGCCGGTTCGATCGTGATCGCGACCTTGGTGATGCCGGCCGGACTGCTCGGCAGCTCGATCCCCTCGACCAGTGCGTGACCGTCGGCGTCGGAGTTGAAGACGCGCGCCGAAATCGCCTCGCTGCCGCGCAGCACCCAGAGCTGATAGGCGCGGCCTGCGGGCGCCGGCGGCAGGTGGAAGGCGTGCAGCATCGCGCGCTGCTGCCGCACGTTCCAGAAGAACTGGACTCCCTGGCCGTGCTCGTCGCCGCCCTTGAGCAGCGCCACCATAAGCTGGCCTTCGGCCTCGATCACCGTGTTGAGCTGGCGCTCGCGCTGGAGCTCGGCGACCATCGCGTCGTCAAGGCGCGACCGCGTGCGCATGAGCTGCACGCCAAGCACGACAACGCCCACGAACGACGCCGCGAGCACGCCCGTGAGCACGCGCACGGTGCGCGGCGCACGACGACGACTGTCGATGCTGCGGACGGCAGCGTCGCGGTCATCACGGGTGCCCGAGGTGCGCACGCGTTGCAGCCACTCCTCGCGCAGCGAGGCGCGCGGCATGATCGGCACTTCGGCCCGCGCCATCATCGCCATCGTTTCACGGTGTGCGGCCACCTCGGCTGCCAGCGCAACGTCGCCGGGCAGCGCGGCTTCCACGGCCGCCGTCTCACCGGTCGAGAGCACGCCGAGCGCGTACGCACTCGCCAGCTCCAGCAACTGCTCCCGGTTGATGGCGTTCATGACATCGCCTCCGGCGAGAGCGGCTGCAGCATGTCGCGGAGCTTCCGCATGCCCATGCGGATGCGCGTTTTGATCGTGCCGAGCGGTTCGCCGAGCCGCTCGGCGACTTCGGCATGCGAGAGTCCGTCGTAGAACGCGAGTTCGACAGCTTCGCGCTGAGCAGCCGGCAACGCACCGAGGGCCCGCGCCACGAGCACTCGCGCCTCGGATGCCTCGGCGACATCCATGCTGCTCGCGCTCTCGTCGATCGCGTCGGGGAAGGCGCCGCCCGGTTGTTCCTCGACCGACACGACACGCCGTGCGCGACGCTGGTCGGCGCGCACCCGATCGAAGGCGCGGCTCCGCGCGATGACCGCGAGCCAGGCGTCGAGCGAACCGCGCGACTGTTCGTAGCGCTGCGCCTGTCGCCAGGCCTGCTCGAGCGTCTCGAGCACGACCTCTTCGGCGTCGGCACGGGAGCGCGTGATGCGGAACGCCACCGCCATCAGCATCGGCGCGTACCGATCGTACAGGCGACCCGCGGCGAGTTCATCACCCGCTGCGAGCGCGGCAATCAGCGCGCTGCCGTCGTCATCCGGTCCGGGCCCGGCAACGGGCGTGCTGAGCTTGAGCAACGGCACGCCGTCGGCGCGGCCGCGACTCGGAGGAGTCGGACTGCTCGAGAAGAGGTGCCAGGGCAGGCGGAGGGTGAGAGCGTCCACGAAGGCGGCGAGGAGGAAGCGTTTCCCCCCATACGACGCCAGCCCGCCGGCTGGATGGGTCTAGCGGCGGACGCGCTCCCACGTCAGCACCGCGCCGTTCGTGACCGCCTTCCCGTCGGCGTTGGACACCACCGTGAGTTCGAGCCGGTTGGCGCCGACGAACCGGTAGCTACGCACGAGGTCGTGTCCGATCCAGTCGGGCTGATACGCGCCCTCGACATGGTGCGTGACGCGCTTGGCGCTCGTGTCCACGGTGAAGGTCCCGAAGTAGCTCGCCATGCCGGCCAGCGCCGCGCGCACGGTTTCGGGCGACGCGCTCGCGACGGGCTGGCCGAGTGGAGCACGGCGACCGTCATAGAGCTGCGCGGCCATCGTGCCATCGGCCCAGTAGGCGATGAGACCCGGCGACTTGGGCGCCCAAGGCGAACGCTTTGCGCCGCTCGAGTCGGTGGTCACGTAGGACACGAGCTTCCACGCGCCCACGAATGCCGAGGCTTGTGCGCGGAGCGCGGTGGGGAAGGCGAGGGCGGCGCTCAGGCCGGCGACAAGTGCAATCGTGCGTGATGCGCGCATCAGGGAGTCTCCACACGGTGATAGTGATGATGGGCCATCCGGCTCGAGCTTTCCGCGACCCTTCTTCCACAGCTTGTCCATCAGTCGAATGCTCCCGGTTGTCCGTCCGCACGGCGCCACCGGGGAGAAGCTGGTGGCGCCGGACGACCCGTCAAGTCGGCTGCTCTGCCCGTCCGCCTGCTTCGGCGATCAACCGCATCGCCTCGCGGTTCACGAACACCTGGCGGTGAAACTGTTCTCCCCACGCGAGCGGCGTGACGTCGCGATAGTCGTGACGCGCCTCCACGCCGTAACCCGGATGCAGCTGCTTCCAGAGATTGGCGCGTGCGTTCGGGTTCGCGCCGTGCGCGAGCAGCAGCGCGGTGAGGGGGGCACAGGGAGTGCGCTCCTGATGGTTGATCCAGAACGCGGGCTGCGACACGACCGTGGCGAAGAGGGCGGTGTGGCCGCCCCAGCCGTGCTCGCCGACGACGGCGGGAGTGTCCACGGGCATGCCGCGCGCGATGAGCCACTCTGCAATCGCGAGCTCGTCGAAGTCGACCGCCATGTGCAGCAGCGTGCTACCCTTGAGTGGCGTGCCGTGCGTCGCCTGCACCTCGTCGTGACACCCGAGCGCACTCGGGTAGATCTCCTCGTGCGCGAAGGTGCGCGTGAGCAACGACGGGTCGCGCGCGAGGTGCTGTTCGAGCAGGTCGATGCGCCCGCGGTGCAGCGCCATCGGTGCGGTATCTGGAAAACGGAACCCGTGCGCCTCGTACATGGCGAGGATCGCGTGCTTGGCCGCGGGATGGCGGCTGTCCGTCTCGAGCACGACGTCGACAGGCGCACGCTGCGTGCCATCGTCGAAAGCCACGCGCGCGCCGAGCGCAAAGGCCAGCCGTGTGCCTTCGACGTTGAGCGTGTAGGCCGGGCCGCCGAATGCGTCAGCCGGCAGCGGTGGCGTGCCCATCAGTCCGTGGAGGAGCATTGCGGTCTCGGTGTGGCCGAGCAGCATGGCGCGCCCCATCGCGTACTCATGATCCTTCGCGCCCATCTCGTGCAGCATCTGCACGATCGGCGTGTGGCCCCGCGTGGCGGCATAGCTCATGGGATTGCCCCAGTTGCCCTTGCGGATGCGCACGCTCGTGTCGAGCAGCTCGGGGTGGGCCGTGATGATCGCGCGCACCTCGGGACCATGTCCGGTCCAGAGTGCCTCGGTGAGCTTCACCGACTGGACGAGTCGCGTCCAACCCGTCGCGCCGTACGAGCGCGCCAGCACAAGCTGTGCGTCGGCGAGTGTCGCGGTCGCGGCGTCCAATTGCTTCGGATGCAGTGCGCGCAGCTCGGCCGTCGCGTCGGCATCACCTCGACGAATGGCGCGGAGCAGGTCCTTCGCCTGGTGCTTGAGTTGGACCAGGTCGGGACGGACGGGCAGGGAACGTTCGGACATGACGAGCACTCCGTGGGAGTGCCCATGGTCCGCTCGCATTGGGCGCACAGAGGATCGTGGAACGCGCCGATACGGGTGCCGCGCACTGCCAGGTGGGCTCGGTCCTTTCCGCGGACGGGCGGCGCCCTGAGCGCCGTGTCCGGAGAGTACGCGCCACCGGCGCGTGCGTCAATCGTGGCGGCGCGGACCGTACCAGAGACCAAGACTCTCGCGATCGCGGAACATCGCGGGGCCCCGACGCACGAAGCTCCAGAGGAGTGCGAGCAGCTTGCGGCCGGACTGCGTGCGAAGCTTGCGGCCCGAGGTGTGCACGGCGAGCGGTACCACGACGAACCGGCCCCGCGTGTGCAGCGCGCGACTGAGCGCCACCTCTTCGGTCGCGTAAAGCTGTTCGTCGAAGCCGCCCACGGCTTCGAAGTCCGCTCGCGTGCAGAAGAAGAAGCAGCCCGCGGCCAGGCGGAGGGTCGACATCGTCCAGCGCGCGACCGGACGTGCCAGGCGCGTCCACGGCGCGAGGTCGCCGTCGAACTCGAAGTGCGCGCCGCCGCCCACGGCGCCCGCTCGCCACTCGGACACGGCGGCCCGCAGCACGGCGACCGGCACGATCGTGTCCGCATCGACGAAGACGAGCAGTTCGCCGGTGGTGGCGCGCGCGCCGGCGTTGCGCGTGCGCGCAATCTGCCGGTGCTCCACCGTCACCACGCGTGCGCCGGCCTCGCGCGCGATCGTGGCCGTCGCGTCGGTCGAGGCATCGTCGACCACGGTGATGTCGTACGGCTCGCCGACCGCGTCCGCGGCAGCCCGAATGGCCACGAGGGTGCGGCCGAGCAGCTGCGCTTCGTCGTGTGCAGGGATGACGAACGAGATCATCGGCGCCGTGATCTCACGAGCCGCGCCGCAGCTCCATGTACGAACGCCCGGCCGGCGTGCCGTGCACGAAGCCGGCGCGTTCATAGAGGCGTGGCGCGTCGCGCGTGAAGAGCGAGATGCGACGCAGGCGCTGAAGGTCCGGGTGCGCGAGGATGCACGCCACGAGCCACGCGCCGATCCCCTGGCCGCGCAGCTCCGCGGCGACGACCACGTCGCTCAGGTACGCGAAGGTGGCGAGGTCCGTGATCGCGCGCGCGAAGCCGACCAGCCGCGTCCCCTCGAGCACGACGAACGAGATCGACTGCCCGGCGCCGCGCTCGAGCGTCGCGAGCGTGAGCTCACCGCCCCAGTGTTCGCGCCGGATCATCTCGACCGCGGCGCCCAGGTGCGGCCAGAGTTCGGTGCGATCGGTCGTGATGCGATAGTGGTCGCGCGTCCAGTGGCTGGGCGTGTCGTCGAGCATGCGCGGCGGCTAGAACCGGTCCGGCGAGGCCGCCGCCCACGCCCGCGCCAGCGGACCCGCAGGCGCCTCTGCCAGCAGGCACGACGGCTCGACGCTCGCGTAGATCTCGCTGTAGTTGCGGATCTCCGTGGGGCTCACGCGGCGCATCACGTTCCACGCATTGAGGTCCGAGGGCCGCGCGCACCCCGCGGCGCCGAGCACCTCGAAGAAGCTGTGCACGGTGGCCTTGTGGTAGCGGGCCACGCGCTGCGCCTTGTCACCGACGTGCAGGCCCGCCACGAGCTCCGGATCCTGCGTCGCCACGCCCGTCGGACACTGGTTCGAGTTGCAGCGCAGCGCCTGGATGCAGCCGAGCGCGAACATCATCGCGCGTGCGGCGTTGCACATGTCGGCACCGAGCGCAACCTTGGTCGCGATCTGGAAGCCGGTGTTGACCTTGCCCGAGGCGATCACGCGGATCTGGCTGCGCAGTCCCGCGCCCACCAGCGAGCCGTGCACGAAGGCGAGCGCGTCGTTGAGCGGCGTGCCCACGGAATCGGAGAACTCGATCGGCGCCGCGCCGGTGCCGCCTTCGGCGCCGTCCACCGTGATGAAGTCGGGCAGGAGGCCGGTCTCGAGCATCGCCTTCACGATCGCGAGGAACTCGCGCCGCTTGCCGATGCAGAGCTTGAAGCCCACCGGCTTGCCGCCCGAGGCCACGCGCAGCTGCTGCATGAACTCGAGCAGGCCGCGCGGCGTGCTGAAGGCGCTGTGGGCCGGCGGCGAGATCACGTCGCGTCCCGGCTCGACGCCGCGGATGTCGATGATCTCCTGCGTCAGCTTCGCGGCCGGCAGGATGCCGCCATGGCCGGGCTTCGCGCCCTGCGAGAGCTTGACCTCGATCATCTTCACGGTCGGCAGCGTCGCGCGCTTCGTGAACTCCTCCATCGAGAAGTTCCCCATCTTGTCGCGCGCGCTGAAGTACCCGGTGCCGATCTGCCAGATCACGTCGCCGCCCGGCTCGAGATGGTAGGGCGACAGCCCGCCCTCGCCGGTGTTGTGCGCGAAGCCGCCGATCTTCGCGCCCCCATTGAGCGCGAGCACGGCGTTCTTGCTCAGCGAGCCATAGCTCATCGCGCTGACGTTGAAGATCGACGCGGAATAGGGCTGCGTGCAGTGCGACCCGCCCACGAGCACGCGCGCGGCGGACGTGTCCGGCTGCTTCGGCGCCAGCGAGTGGTTGATCCACTCGTAGCCCGGCGCATAGACGTCACGCTGCGTCCCGAACGGCAGCGTGTCGAGGTCGCCCTTGGCGCGCTGGTAGACGACCGAGCGATCGTTGCGGCTGAAGGGACGGCCGTCATTGTTCGACTCGACGAAATACTGGTTGATCTCGGGACGGATGCTCTCGAGCAGGTAGCGGCCGTGCCCGATGACGGGGAAGTTGCGCCGCACCGCCTGCCGGGTCTGCGTCATGTCGGCCACGCCCAGCGCGATGAGCGGCGCGATGACGATCAGCGTCCAGAGGAACGGGTGCCAGAACCAGCCGACGACGCCAACGATGGCGAGCACGGCGATCACGATCTGCACGAACAGTCGGCGCATGGACGTCCTGGGCGAAGCGAAGGGCGTGCCCGTCGCGTGTGTGGTGGGCGAGCTGCAAGGGCGTTCCGTGCTGCGGTCGTCGTGGGCACGGAAACGGGCCGGCATTTCGCCGTCCCCGCTCGCCCCCATTCGACGCGCCCGCCGCGTCGTCGTCACGCAAACGGGCATCGACTCAGATCATCGGCGCCGGAACGTCGATTCCCCACCCGGCGTGAGGTCGCCCAGCTAGCGCGGCAAGCCTCCTGCCGCCTGTCGCGCCAACCGGTCCAGCCAGAGCGCGTGCCCCGTGAACATCCGCCGCGGAAACACGAAAGCGCCGAGTCGCGCGAGCACGCCGTACTGCGTCTCCTCGGTGAGCACCCAGCAGCCGTGCGCACCACGCCGTTCCACCAGCCACGCGTGATAGGCGTCGACGCCCACGCTCACCGCGCGCCACGCGATGCGCTCGCCAGCTTCGAACTCCTCCACCGTCGTGGTGAGTCGCACCCCGAACGTCGACCAGCGAAAGCGCGCTGCCGGCGCGAGATCCGGCGCCGACACACCGTCGACCCGCACACCGGAACAGTTGGGATACCACTCGGGCCATCGTTCCGCGCGCATCAGCCAAGCCCAGACGGCGTCGGCAGGCGCCGCGATGGCCAGCTCGTTGCGCACGTGCACCGGCGTGACCGCAGGATGGAAGCGTTCGGGCCACCGAATCGCGCCCGCACTCACGATGCCGGGTCTCGCGGCGTGGTCGGCGTGGTCGGCGAGTCCGGCGCAACGGGCAACGCGCTCGCGCACGCATGGGCGTACGCGGCCCGCAGCCAGAACAGCAGGTCCGGCCGCGGCTTCGGCCCCAGCCACAGGTCGAATCGCACCCATCCCGTGCCGAGTTCCTCGTGTCGCGTGCATCCCTGCGCCAGCGCAACCGCGACCTGGGGATCTGACACGCAGACACTCACCGTCTGCATGTTCCACGCGAGCGCGAAGGCGCGCCGCTGCGCCACGAGCGCGACGTAGAGGCAGCTCCGGAACGAGGGCGAGAACGCCGTCCACTCGTCGCACACCGCGTCCGCGCCGCGAAGCAGGGCGTCGCCCACGTCGCTGTGCGCCGACGGGCGCGTCGTCCGGAGCCAGTTCACGAAGAGCGGCTGCGCTTGCCTGTCCATGACGTCGGTCAACTCGCCGCCGTCCTGCAGGTGATCCGTGATCACAGGGCTCGGACGGTGAGGGTGACTTTCAGGGTGTCACCCGCGCCCTTGGCGCCCCGGATCTTCGGCACCGCAAGCAGGGTGCGGCCGTCCTTGGCGCGCCAGGCACTCGTCGTCCAGACGTGGCCATCCACCGAGGCATCCACCGGGGTACGGCCCGAGGCATGCGTCACCGGGGGCGAGAGTCGGTCGGGCACCTGCACGGAGTGCCAACTGTTCGTACCGTTCATCCGGAACAAGGAGCCGCGAAACGATCCGTCGTGCAACATGAGGCCTCCGCTGACCCGTTCGCGCGGGCGCCGATCGCATCGCCGCGCAGGGTGCAACTTGCCCCCGGACGACTCCCGGGGACAGGTCATGATCGCAATGTGACGCGGCGCATGGCGCGCGCTCGCCCGTGGGTGCACACTATCGTCACATGCTGCGAACAACCGCAGCGACCACGAAAGACCACCCTGACGTGAGGCGAACATGGCTGGCAAGGATAAGGGCAAGGATCCGCTCAAGGTCAAGAAGCTCGAACCCAAGGGCCTGACGGAGGCGAAGGACGTCAAGGGTGGATTGCGCAGTGAGCGCACGGACGACGCGATGACCTGCTCCACCAGCAGGAAGTGCTGCAGCTGAGCCACGGCTCGGCGGAACACACGACGCACGCGAGTCGGGAGCGGCGGGGCGCATGAGCGTCCCGCCGCTCGCTGCGTCGCGGAACCGTCCCGCGATGCGGGCCGCGGCACAGGGCATCGCCCTCATTCGGCAGCGCGCCACCGCCACCACGCTCGGCACGCTATTTCCGGCATTGACACTCGAGTCGCGGCCGGGCGAAGCAGTCTTCGAGGGCGACGCGTACGACGGCGCTGCGGGGATCGCGCTCGTGTTGCTCGAGTGGGCGCACGCCACCGGTGACGCCGGCGCCCGCGCACTCGCGCGTGATGTCATCGCAGGCCTCGTCGACGCAGCGCGTCCCGGCGCGGGGTCATCGGCGCTCTACCTCGGTCGTGGCGCGCTCGCCGTGCTCACCCTCCGCGCGGCCACACGCTGGCGCGACGCCGCGCTCCGCGACGTGGGGGTCGCCTACGCGCGCGGCCTCGTTGCCACGGGCGCGGTCACGGAGTTGCTCTACGGCGCAGCCGGCACGGGCCTCGCACAACTCGCCGCCTTTCGCGCCACGCGCGATCGCACGCTCCTCGCCGCGGTGCGAACCACGGTCGCGACACTCGCGGACTCGGCTGAACGCGACAGCAACGGCGTGGCGTGGCGCATGCGCCCTGGCACCACGGACGGCGAGTCCGCGGCGCGCTTCACCGGCCTCGCGCACGGCACCGCGGGCATTCTCTGGTTTCTCTCGGAGGCGGCTGACGCGATGCCGGACTTTCGTGCCGCGATCGCGCTCCGCGACCAGGCGAGCCATGCGCTCGTGTCCGCGGCACACTGGCCGCATCCGGCGCGCGCAGCGTGGAGAAAGTCCGATCACGATTCCACGCTGCGCCATCACTGGTGCCACGGCAGCGCGGGCATCGCACAGGCGCTGGCGTGCTGGTCGCAGCTGGGCGGTGGCGCGCGTGCAGCGAGGCTCGCCGTCGCTGCGGGCGAACACGCCTGGCACGCGACACGAACCGGCGATCGTTGGAGCGCACCCGAGCAACCCGGCCAGTGTCATGGTCGCGCGGGACTGCTCGTCACCGCACACACACTCGCTTCGCTCACGGGTGACACTCGCTGGACGCGCCGCGTGGCGCAGCTCGCACGCGGACTCGCGACGCGCGCTCCCGGCGACACCGGCCCCGTGTCGCTCGGTGCCGATGACCTCGGCTGGGCCACCGGCACCGCGGGTGTCGTCGCGGCGCTCCTGCTGGCAGAAGGCGGCGAGGTCGCTTCGCTCCACGACATCCGCGCCATCGGCGACCTGCGCGGCCTGCGGAGCCCGAACCCTTCGCGTACCACGTTGGTTGCGCGGCAACGCGTGCACGACGCGCGCGCGCGAGCCCTCGTGCCGCAGCTCGCCGCGCCTGCGCGTGACCACGACGGTCTCGTCTTCCTGCCGAAAGCGCGGCGGCGTCCGGACGCCGCGCTGGCGACGGCGTTTCTGCAGCATCCGCGCAGCGCGCCGGGGCGCAGCGCGTTCTCGCAGCTGCGCGAGGGGCTCGCGCTGCTCGAAGCGCGCCACCCGCATCTCGTCAAAGCGGGCGCGCTCGCGCCCAGCGCTTCGCTCGTGCGACAGCTCACGGGCCTCGCCTGGCATGGCCGCGACACGGCCGAGCGCAGGCGCGCCACCGCAGCGCACGCCGACTTTCACGTCGAGCGACACCTGCGGCACGTCGCGCGCTCGCTCGAATGCATCGCAGCCGATCGTCACGGCGTGCTTGCGCCACTCGTTGCGGGTCGCATCGCCGAGCTCGTCGCGATGTCGAGCGATCCCCACCGCGGGGGCCAGTTCGTCGTGCGAATCGCTTTCGAGGATGGCGTGCCGCTCGTGCTCAAGCCGCGCGATGTGCGCTTCGACTGGTACCTCAACGGCAGCGCTGAGCATGCGGGCCAGCGCACGGCGGCGCTCGAGCTTGCGAGCTGGATGCGCGCGCGCGGCGACCGGATCGCGTTGCCGGCGCACCACATCGTGCCAGCCGGCGCCACCCACGGCTACGCCGAGTGCCTCGCGGTTTCCGATGACGCGCTCGATCGCGAGCCGTGGCCGCTCGCCTACGCGGACGCACGCCTCGGTCCGCCCGATCCGCCGCGCGGCCTCAAGCTTGCCACGCGCGCGGCCGCTCGCGCCTTCTGGTCATCGGCGGGCGCGTTGGCGAGCCACCTCGCGCTCTTCGGCGTCAGCGACCAGCACGCGGAAAACCTGGTCGTCGCCCGCGCGGCAGGCGCACGCGCCGCCGCCTGGCACGCCATCGACTGCGAAGTCGCACTCCTCGCAGGCGGCGGCGTGGGCGGTACGCAACTCGTGCCGCATCACGAGTCCCCGGCGCCGCTCGACGCGGGGGGGCACACGCACTTCGGCTTCGATCCGCGGCCGGCGGGCGCCTGTTCGCTCGGCGCGGAAGACTGGGCGCTCGTGGTCGCGCCGGTGCGCGGGCGCCCGCGCGCCTGGCACGTCGCGCTGCCCCGTCCCGGCGACGTCGCCGATCGCTGGCACACGCACCTCGTGCAGAATCCAGACGGGAGGTACGGCGCGGGCCCGTTCCTCGGCGCGATGCTTCGCGGGCTCGCCGCCCATTGGGGAGCGGCACGCGCACACGCGCGCACGCTCATCGCCGACGCGGACCGCGCGCTCAACGGCGCCGCGGTGCGCGTGCTCGCCAAGACCACCGCGGCCTACGCCTCGGAACTGCGCCGGCGCGCGCTCGGCGGCGACACATGGCCCGGCCACACGGACCGACGCGCCCTCGCGCGTGCGCAACCGTTCTTCCCCTCGGAGTTGCGCCAGCTCGAAGCGCTCGACGTGCCGCGCTACGAGCGCCGCATCGGCACGCCGGGCGTCTGGTGGAGTCCGGACGCCTCTGCGCGCCTGTTGGGCGCCGAAGCCGAGATCGCCGCGCGGTCTGGCGACGCGCTCGCGACGGTTCTGCGGCGGGCGCTCCGCCCCGAGGCGTTCGCCTTCGCGGTGATGGAGCTCGTGCTCTTCGCCGCCCCGGCGGGAGCGTTCGACCTGCGCGACGAGGCCAGCGGCGTGCGCGTGCGCCGTATCGAGGGCGAGACGCACCTCGACGTGGTCATCCTCCTCGATGGTCGGCCCGCGCAGTTCCGCATCGCGCCCGAGGGCCGCGTCTGGTTCAGCGGACTGCGCGCACGATGAACGCACGCCGCATGGAGTCCCGAGCTGCGCACTCGCTCGGCCAATGATCGCCGCGGCTCACTTCGCGCCGAGCACCTCGTCAATCTGCGAGAGCGCCCACGCGAGGTCGTCCTTGGCCACCACGAGCGGCGGCGCAAGTCGCACCACGTTGTCGTGCGTCTCCTTGCAGAGCACGCCGTGCGCCATCAGCGCCTCGCAGACGCCGCGCGCGGGCCCGCTGAGCTCGAGCCCCACCAGCAAGCCGCGTCCGCGCACGGCGCGGATCTTCGCGTGCGTCATGCGGCGCAACTCGCCGATGAACCATTCGCCCAACTCCGCCGAGCGCTCCACGAGCTGCTCGTCGTGCATCACGTCCATCGCGGCCATCGAGACGGCACAGCCGAGCGGGTTGCCGCCGAAGGTGCTGCCATGCGAGCCGGGGCCGAAGACGCCGAGCACCTCGCGCCGCGCGACCACCGCCGACACCGGGTAGAAGCCACCGGAGAGCGCCTTGCCGAGGATGTAGACGTCGGGGCGCACGTCATCGTGGTCGCACGCGAAGAGCTTGCCCGTGCGGCCGAGCCCCGTCTGGATCTCGTCGGCCATGAGCAGCACGTTGCGCTCCTGGCAAAGGTCGGCGAGCTGGCGCAGCCAACCATCGGGCGGAATGAGGATGCCGGCCTCGGCCTGGATCGGCTCGACCAGCACCGCGCAGGTGTTCGGCCCGATCGCGCGGCGCGCGGCGTCGATGTCACCGAACGGAATGATGCGGAAGCCGGGCGCGAACGGTCCGAAGCCGCGCTTGTAGTCGGCGTTCGAGGAGAACCCGACGATCGTCGTCGTGCGCCCATGGAAGTTGTTCTCGAACACGACGATCTCCGCCTGATCGGCGGGAATCCCCTTCACGTCGTAGCCCCAGCGACGCGCGGCCTTGATGGCCGTCTCGATCGCCTCGGCGCCCGTATTCATCGGCAGGACCATCTCCATCTCGCAGAGGTTCGCGAGCTTCTCGCAGAACATCGGGAGCTGGTCGTTGCGGAAGGCGCGCGAGGTCAGCGTGACCTTCTGTGCCTGTTCGATGAGCGCCGCGAGGATGCGCGGGTGCGCATGTCCCTGGTTGACGGCCGAGTACGCGCTCAGGCAGTCGAGGTAGCGCTTGCCCTCGATGTCCCAGACCCACGCACCTTGGGCGCGCTCGATGACGAGATCGAGCGGGTGGTAGTTGTGGGCGCCCCAGCGGTCTTCGAGGGCGATGAGGGCGTCAGTGTCGCGGCTGGCGAGGGTAGCGGTCATCTACAAGGATGCCTCATCGGGGAGTAGAAGAAAAGCGAGTTTTCTGCTGGTTTCTGTCATTGCAATGGCCATTTCGTTAGCTTGAATTGACGAAATGCTATATTACGACTGGCTCAGCACCCAGTACGAGGTCTCGACCGCCCATGGACGCACTCGACCACAAACTCATCGCGCTCCTGCGCGCCGATGCCCGCCGCTCCATCGCCTCCATGGCTGACGATCTGGGCGTCGCGCGCGCCACGGTGCAGAACCGCATCGACAAGCTCGTCGAGCGGCGCATCGTGCTCGGCTTCACCGTGCGCACGGCCCCCGAGGTCGCGCCGCACGCGGTACGCGCGGTCATGCTCGTCGCCGTCGAGGGCGAGCACGCGAGCGCGGTCATCAAGGAGCTGCGCGGCTATCCCGAGGTGCGCGCGGTGCACTCCACCAACGGCCGCTGGGACCTGGTCGTCGAGCTCGGCACCGATGGGCTCGAGGCCTTCGACGCGGCGCTCCGGCGCATTCGCACGGTGCGCGGCATCAGCAACTCGGAGACGAGCCTGTTGCTGAGCACGCACAAGCTGTAGTCGCGTGTGACTCGCCGGCGCAGATTGGGGGCATGACCGCCGCCCTCCACCTCGGCACCCAGGGTTGGAACTACCCCGCCTGGGTCGGGCCCTTCTATCCGATCGGCACCAGGCCCGCCGACTTCCTCTCGGTCTACGCGCGCGCCTGGAACACGGTCGAGGTCGACTCCACCTTCTACGCGACCCCTGCACTGAAGGTCATGAAGTCGTGGGCCGCGCGTACGCCGGGCGGTTTCCGGTTCTCGCTCAAGCTGCCGCAGGAGATCACGCACGAGCGACGCCTGCGCAATGCGTTCGACCTCTGCGACCGGTTCTACGACGCGGCGCGGCTGCTTGGCCCCAAGCTCGGCCTCATCCTCATCCAGATGGGTCCCGATTTCTCGCCCATCGAACAGTCGGCACTCGATGAGTTCATCCCGCGCCTGCCGCGTGACCTGCAGTTCGCGATCGAGTTCCGCCACCGTGGATGGATCCGCGACGACATCCTCGACCTGCTGCGCGGCCACTCGGTGGCGCTCGCGCTCAGCGACGGACGGTGGATTCCGCGCGAGCAGCTGCTCGATCTCGCGAGCAACCCCACCGCCAACCACGCGTACCTGCGGTGGATGGGACCGAATCGCGACATCACCGACTACTCGCACATCCAGGCCGATCGTTCAGCGGAACTCGATGCCTGGGTGCCGGCCATCCGCGCCCTCATGCAGCGCATCCACTCGGTGTACGGCTACGTCAACAACCACTTCTCCGGGCACTCGCCGCAGACGGTGCGCGAGCTCGCGCAGCGGTTGGGGCAACCCGTGGTCGAACCCGGCCAGCTCGGCGACCAGATCTCGCTGTTCTAGCGCGATCGCACGCTGGCGTGCCGCCGGGTGCGCTATGCGGCAGCGGAGGGCAGGGTGCAGCGACCGACGAGTTCGCGCATGATCTCGCGGACCTGCGCGGGCGTCAGGCGATCGTGTGGTAGCGCGAGGATGTCGGCGCCATCGGCCGTCACGGCGCGCGCGATGTCTCCCACCGTGACCTGCAGGAACTCCGTCGCCCATCGGCGCGCGAAGAGGTGCGTGACGAGAGCTGCGCACACCATGACGACGAGCGGGATGAATACCGACACGCTCGCGGTAGACCCGACGGCGAGCTGCCATGCGAACGCCACCAAACCCTCCGCGATCACCAGACGGACCTGTCGCCACCCTCTCGAGTGAGACGAGACAATAGTGACGGGAAGCGGTCCTCGATGTCGCACACGAGGTCCTCGTCAGCAAAACCGGCCGCACGCCAGTCGTTCGCTCCCATCACTCCACCGCCAGCGCGATGCGCAGTGCGTCGCGCACCGCACGCAGTTTCGGCGCCGACAACGCGCCGAGGTAGTGCGTGAGCGTCGCCTTGGGGACGAGCGCCAGCTGATCGCAATTGATCACCGACTCGTGCTTGAGCCCCTCGGCGGCCCCGACCGTCACTTCCGAGGAGAGTCCGTGCGCCGCGCTGTTCACGGGGGCACAGACCACCTTGTCGGCCCGTGAATCACACAAGGTCTGCCGGCTGACGACGACGAGGGCGCGCGACCGCTTCGAATCGCGCCCCGGCGGTGGCGAGACGAGATAGACCTGTCCGCGCGCGAGCATCACTCGGGCCACGACTGCAGCGCGAGGATCTCGTCGGAGGCGGCGTTCAACGCGTCGGCGTTCGCGTCGAGGGCGGCAAGGTCGTGCGCATGGCGCGCCCGGCGCAGGAGCGCCTCGAGGTAGTGGCGGAGGGCGCGCTCGATCAGCGCAGAGCGCCGGTCGGGCCCGCCGATCAGGTCCGCGGCGCGCAGCAATTCGCCCGAGACGGAGATCGACGTCTTGGTCTTGCGCTCGTCGCGCGTGTCGAGCGTGCGGCGCAGGTCGCCGAGCCGGCGCGCGGTCAATCCTCGCGTGGGTCGCATGGTAGTATGATAGGTATGACCAATCGTACTACCAATCGGTGAATCCGGCAAGCGGGTCCCGGCGTGCGAGGCTGGATGACGTGTCATGCCACCCTCGGTACGCACGCTCGTCAGTCGGGCGTCACCTCGCCCCTACGGCTTGCTGCCCGGCAGCTGGATCATCGGCATCGCCCCGCCGCTCACCGTCGGCAACTTCCCGTCCCACTTCTTGGCGACCTCGTACTGCACGAGCGTGCTCGTGATGCTCCGCGACAGCAGGTCGTTGGCCTTGGCTTGCGCCGTCGCCTCGGCGAGAATCGCCTTGGCCTTGCCGGCCGCCTTGATCGAGTCGCCCTGCGCTTGGAAGGTGTTCTTCTGCAGCTCGTTCTGCGCCGTGAGCGACTGCTGCTGCATGACGTTCTTCTGGTTGATGGCCTCGATCACGCCCGCCGGCGCGCGCAGTTCGTTGATCGTGAACTGGCGCACCAGCATGCCGTAGCTCGCGAGGCGCTCGTCGATGAGCTTGCGGGTGCGATTGGTCGCCTCCGCCTTCTTCGGGCCGATGACGTCGGCAATCGCTTCCTGCCCGATCACTTCCTGCAGCGCCTGCCGGATCGACTGCTTCACGTAGGTGTGCTGGATGGATGAGATGTCGGTGCGGAACGTCTGGTAGAGCTGCGGCACGTGGCGCGGATCGAGCTCGAAACTCATCGACACGTCGAGCGAGAGCGGCTGACCCTCGACCGAGTTGACGTTGATCTCGTCGTTGTTGGCGGAACCCTCGGTGCTCGCCTTGGTCAGCACCAGCGTCTGCATGAACGTCGGGTACTCGACGATCTGCGTGAAGAGCGGATTGCGTGTGTGGAAGCCGGGCCCGAGCGGCACCGAGTCCACGCCGCCGCCGGCACGGTGGATCACGATGCCGATGTGCCCCGGGCTGATGTACGCCACGGAGGTCGGAATCGCGAGCGAAGCGAGAAAGATCAGCGCCCCGCCGATGATGATCGTCTTCCAGGGAATCACGCGGGCCAACCCGCCTGCGGCATCGAATGCACTATTGAAGGAGCCTGCCATTTACTGTCTCCGCGTAGCACTCCGGGCAGAGGAGGTCACCTCCCGGCAGGCGCACGAGATCCTTTTCCTCGTGCCGCCCATGCGTCGGGCAGACGAGGACTTCTTCGAGCAGGATGCGCCGCCGGTTCTCGGATTGGGTCAGGCGCACCCCCAGCGGCGTGAACCGCTTGAGGCCGATGAATGCGATGGCGCCCGCTCCCGCCAGAGCAGCGAGAAAAAGGGCGCCTTCAAGAATGATTCCGAACATGGGTGTGCCTTCAATGTAGGGGACGCGAACCGCTGTGGGAGCGCACCCACCTCCTTGCGGCCCCCACGACCGACCGCTCGCTCGCTACGTTCGGGTGATGCAACGCCGCCACACCTGGTTCATCGTCATCGCCACCGTGGCCGCGCTGGGCATGACGCGACTTGGCCTCTGGCAGCTGAGCCGGCTCAATGAACGACGCACCTTCAACACGCAGCTACGCTCGCGGCTCGATTCGGGCACGGTGTCACCCGATCGCCTGCCCCGCGACACGGCCCGCCTGCGCTATCGGCGCGTCCGCCTCGACGGCGTCTACGACACGCAGAACGAGATGAGCCTCGTCTCGCGCACGCGCAACGGATCGCCCGGCGTCTTTCTCGTCACGCCGCTCAAGCGCGCCGGCAATGACACCGCGATCCTCGTCGTGCGCGGCTGGGTCTACTCGGCCAACGCCAAGGACGTGAAGGACCCCGCGCGCTGGCGACGTGGCGCGGTCGCCAACGTCGAAGGGTTCGCGGACACGTACCCGATCGGGAATCCGGGCACCGTGATCGAGGCGGGGAAGGGGCGTGCAATCCGTCGGCTCGACATGGACGCGCTCGCGAAATCGCTGCCGTATCCGATCATGCCGTGGTACGTGCTGCTGCTGCGCGATCCCGCCGCCACCATCGACAGCAACACGCCGGTGGCCTTCGTCAAGCCCGCCGTCGATGACGAGGGGCCGCACAAGAGCTACGCCGTCCAGTGGTTCTCGTTCGCACTCGTGACGGTCATCGGCACGATCGCCTACGTACGGAGCGATCGGTCGACCTGACGCCACTCTGAGTGGCGCGATGCACAGCGCGATGCACAGCGCGACTTCCGGCGCCAGTCCGGCGCGAGTCCGGCGTGTCGACTACGTGGCCGCGCCTGCGTCTTCGCCATCCATCGTCGTCTGCCGCTGCAGCAACAACACCGCCACCGCGATCATCACGCCCCCCGCGACCGTACCCAGCGTGATCGGCTGCCCGAGCAGGAAGGCCGCGAGCACGGCAGTCCAGAACGGCTCCACCGTCGCCACAATCGCCGTGCGTACCGGCCCCAGCGTCGCCAGGCCGCGCAGCAGCAACGAGAAGGCGATCACGGTTCCCACGATCGCGAGCGTCACCGCCGCCATCCACGCCGTCGGCGCCAGCGGCTTGACGAGCGTGCCGTCGATCATGCCCCACGTCGCGAACACCACCGTCGCCCCCACCGACAGCCAGGCACTCGTGATCGTCGAACTGCTCTTGTGCCGCAGGCCATCGATCAGCGGGATGTAGAGCGCATACACCACTGCCGCCGTCAGCACGCACGCCACGCCGACCAGGTCGAGCGCGGCCGCGCCGGGCGCGCCCACCATGATGCCGATCCCGCCCAGCGAGAGCAGCAGGGCGATCAACCGCTCGCGCGTGATCGTCTCCGTGCCGCGCAGCGCCGAGATGATCGCGACCCACGCCGGATACGTGTAGAACAGGAACGCCTCGGTGGCCGCCGGCACCCAGCGCAGCGAGAGCAGCGTGAGCCCGGTGACGATCGCCTGCCCGCCACCGCCGAGCACCAGGATGCGGAGCAGCAGCGGTCGCTCGACACGGAACGCGGCACGTCCGGCCATCAGGAACAGGAGCGGTGCCGCGAGCATGTAGCGCCACGTGATCAGCGCGGGCAGGCTCGTGCCTGCCGCCTGTCCCTTGAGCGTCAGCGTGCTGATCGAGCCGAAGCAGCACGCCGCGATCGCCACCAACCCCGTGGCGGCGAGGGCGGAACGCGGGACGGTGCGGCTCACGAGCGGGCGCGCGAGGGGCGCGTCATCCCATGTACTTCCCGAGCACCAGCAGCGCCACGGTGAAGTAGATCACGAGCCCGGTCACGTCCACGAGGGTCGCGACAAACGGCGCACTCGCACTCGCCGGGTCGAACCCCATCCGTCTCAGCGCAAACGGCAGCATCGACCCCGCCAGCGAGCCGAACGTCACGATCCCGATCATCGAGAGGAACACGTTGAACGCCACCAGCACGTACGGCACGCCGCCCACCGAGTAGTCGTAGCCGATCCGGTCGCCGAAGAGCGTCACCCCCGACACGAACATGTACTGCCAGGCGAGGATGCGGATCACGCCGATCGCGCCGAGCAGCGAGCCGAGCACCACGCCACTCGGCAGCTCGCGCAGCGCGACGCGCCACCAGTCCTTGATCTCGACTTCCTTGAGCGCCATCGCGCGCGTCACGAGCGACGTGGCCTGCGAGCCCGAGTTGCCGCCGCCGCTCATCACGAGCGGCACGAAGAGCATCAGCACCGGCAGCTTCTGCAATTCGCCGTCGAAGTGCTGCAGCGCGCTCGTCGTGAACATCTCGCTCACCATCAGGATCGAGAGCCACCCCGCGCGCTTCTTGAGCATGCCGCCGATCGAGATCTGCATGTATGGCTCGTCGAGGGCTTCCATGCCGCCCAGCTTCTGCACGTCCTCGGTCTGCTCTTCCTGGATCGCGTCGATGACGTCGTCGACGGTCACGACGCCCACGAGCTTCTCCAGCTTGTCGTCGACCACGGGCACGGCCACGAGGTCGTACTCCGTCGTCAGGCGCGCCACCTCTTCACGGTCGCTCGAGGTGTGGACGTGCCGCACCTCGGTCCACATGATGTCCGGCAGCGTCGCCCCGGCGGGCGCGGCGAGCAGCTCCTTGAGCGACAGCACGCCCTTGATGCGGCCATCGTCGTCCACCACGTAGACGGCGTAGAGCATCTCCTTCCGCCCGCCGCGCGCGATCACGCGCACTTCGGCGAGCGCATCCTCGGCCGAGAGCGCGACGTTGACCGCGACGAACTCGGTCGTCATGAGGCCGCCGGCTGTGTCCGGGTCGAAGGCGAGCAGCGCCTTGGTCGCGCGCCGTTCCTCGGCCGGCAGCTCCTCGAGGATGTCGCTCGCCGTCTCCTCGTCGAGCTCGTCGAGGACGTCGGCGCGTTCGTCCGGATCCATCTCCGTGACGATTTCGGCCGCGTCCTCCGCGCTCATCCCCTCGAGGACTTCGTTGCGGAGGTCCTCATCGAGGTACTCGAGCACCTCGGCGGCGCGCTCCGGCCCGAGGGCGTCGAGCAGCGCGCGCACCTTCGTGCGCGGCATCGCTTCGGCGACGTCCGCGAGGTCGTTGGGGTGCAGCTCCTCGGTCTCCGCGGCGACGTCGGCAGGCGACTCGTCGAGGAGGTTCAGGATATCCGGGGCGAGCAGGGCGCCCAGCGGGCGCTCATCGCGATGTCGTGCCATGGCAGCCTCGGGACGTGAAGGAGTGGGCGCGAACGCCCGGGGCCAGTGGAGATGCGCGCGAAAATTACTCCCGTGTGTCGGACGGCAACAGCACCCACGAAGAAACCCTTTCACGAAACCGCTTGTCGGAGCAGGCGTAGGGTCACGCATGCCGATGCTCCGACGGCGGAGCGCGACGTGACCCGTCTCCAGCACCGTCACGATTCCCCCCGCCCCGCCCATGCAACTCCGTCCCATCGCCATCGTCGTGCTGGCCCTCATTGCGACGCATCCTGCCTCTGCGCAGGAGCTCGCCGCGCGCGCCGCCGCCACATCGCGTCGCGCGATCGCGGGTGCGAGCGAGGCAGCGCCGACGCGCGCCGGGGGAGATCCGCTCCCGGTCGTCGGTCCGCGCGACATGCGCGCGATGGCGGTCCGTTCGGCGCAACCGCATCGCATTTCGGCCGACGAGCACGCGCCGCTCTGGGAGAACGCGCAGCTGATCGACGGCTTCCGCGTCTTCGATCCGACCGAGGACGGCGCCCCCTCGATGCGCACGACGGCCAAGATCGCGTACGACGAGCGCAACCTCTACGTCCTCGTCCGCGCCTACGATCCGCATCCCGATTCGATCGTCGCGCTGCTCTCGCGCCGCGACGTGCGCACGGCGTCGGAGTGGATCAAGATCATGATCGACGCCTATCACGACAAACGGAGCGGCGTCGAGCTCGCCGTGAACCCGGTCGGCGTCAAGCGCGACTACGCCATCTACAACGACGGCGACGAGGACGACTCATGGGATGGCATCTGGGATGTCGCCACGCGCGTCGACCGCGAGGGTTGGGTGGCCGAGTTCAAGGTGCCGCTCTCGCAGCTGCGCTTTGCCAACAAGGCGTCGAACACCTTCGGCATCATGATCTGGCGCGAGATCGCCAGGACGCAGGAGCGGCAGTCGTGGCCGCTGTACCGGCGCACCAAGTCGGGCCTCTCGTCGCAGTTCGGTGAGGTCACGGGCATCGACGGCCTCGACACGCCGCGGCGTCTCGAGATCATTCCCTACAGCGTCTCCAAGAACTTCCAGCAGGAGCGCGACCTCGCGACGAGCACGCGCTTCGATCGGGTCACCACGCAGACGCTCGGCGCCGACATCAAGGTCGGGCTCTCGAGCAACCTCACGCTCGACGCGACGATCAATCCGGACTTCGGGCAGGTCGAGGCCGATCCGGCTGCGCTCAATCTCTCGGCCTTCGAGCTGTTCTTCCAGGAACGGCGCCCCTTCTTCACCGAGGGCGCGGGGATCTTCAATTCGTTCAACATCAACTGCAACAACGGCTCCTGCAGCGGCCTGCTGTATTCACGCCGCATCGGGCGCAGTCCGCAGCTCACGGGCTACTATGGCGACGCCACGACGCCGCAGTTCACGCCGATCACCGCGGCGGCCAAGCTCACCGGACGGTTGCCCAACGGCCTCTCGATCGGCGTGCTCGACGCAGTCACGGAGAAGGTGGCGGCGCCCGGTGGGCAGACGCTCGAGCCGGGGGCCAACTACTTCGTCACGCGCCTCATGCAGGACCTGAACGGTGGCTCCTCCGGCGTGGGGCTGATGCTCACCGCGACCAACCGTACGCTCGACGCGTCGAGCGATGCGTACATGCGCCGCGCGGCCTACTCCGGTGGCATTGATGCCCGCCACCGGTTCCTCGCCAACAACTACGAAGTGCTCGGCTGGATAGTCGGGTCGAGCGTGAGTGGCAGCCCGGGCTCCATCTCGCTGCTCCAGCAGAACAGCACGCACGGCTACATCCGCCCCGGCTCGGGGCTCGGCTTCGACAGCACGCGCACGAGCCTCGAGGGCAACGCGGGCCAGATCGAGATCCGCAAGATCGGCGGCGGCATCACGCGCTTCGACCTGAGCTACCAGCGACTCTCGCCCGGCTTCGAGATCAACGACCTGGGCTTCCTGCCGCGCGTCGACCAGCAGGGCGTCTATGGCTGGTTCGGCTTCCAGTTCCAGGAGCCCACCAAGCTCTATCGCCGCTGGTACCTGAACTTCAACGCCTTCCGCCAGTGGAACACCGAGGGCACGGGGACCTTCCAGGGCGGCAACATCAACAGTTTCATGCAGCTGTCGAACTACTGGAGCGCGTTCGCTGGCATCGAGATCGACAACACCTTCGCGAGCTACGACGATCGCGCGGCGCGCGGCGGGCCGGCGCTGCGCCAGTCGCCACAGGGCAGCACGTGGATGGGCTTCAACGGCGATGACCGCAAGCCGATCGTGCCGCTCTTCGAGATCGATTGGTGGCAGGGCGACGACGGACACACCCACGGCATCTCGCTCAATCCGGGCATGACCTTCCGCGCCACGAGCCGCATGCAGGGCCGCCTCAGCGCGAACTTCACGCGCAACACCAACGACGCGCAGTGGTACAACAACTACGGCACGCCGGGCGCGGACACCACGCACTACAGCTTCGCGCGCCTCGAGCAGCGCACGGTGGCCCTCACGGCGCGCTTCGACGTGACGATGACACCGACGCTCACGCTGCAGGTCTACGCGCAGCCGTTCATCACCACGGGTCACTTCACGAACTGGAAGGAGCTGCGCGACGCGCGCAACGAGGAGTACGCACTCCGGTTCCAGCCCTTCGCTCCGGGCTACGACGCGCTCGCGGACTTCAACTACAAGCAGTTCCGCTCGAACACCGTGTTGCGCTGGGAATACCGCCCGGGGTCCACGCTCTTCTTCGTCTGGTCGCAGGGGCGCACGCAGTACGACATCGACCTGGGCGCCTTCAACGCCCGCAGCGATGCCACCAACCTCTTCAGGACGCAGCCGAACAACACCTTCCTCGTGAAGGCGAGCTACTGGTTCTCGCTCTAGGAGAACCGGGTGGGGCGGCGGGATCGGCCGACCAGGGAACCGGCCCCGTCGTTCTCTCACCGCTGCATGCAAACGAAGACGGCGGGACGAAGCGCATCACGCGCTCGTCCCGCCGTTGTGCATGGAGGCGCGCGTGCGGCGCGCCGCGTATCGCGCGCTCGTTACTCGATCGAGAGTGACGACGGCAGGCGATCGATCGCCTCGTCCACATCGTCCAGGTCGAAGCCCGGCAGCACCCCGTAGTAGACGGAGTGATGATCCTCCCAGCCCTCGACCAGCACCGAGCCCATGAGGGCCGCGGCCGTGTCCAGATCCGGGAGCAGCAGTTCGTCCTGCCTGAGCACCGCAACGTGGCGCTTCGAGCGCATTGGGAAGGCCTCCTTGCCTTTCTGGACGACCGACGCCCGCGTGGCGTCAATCGGTCGCTTCGTCACAAGACTAGTATCGCACGGAGCGTGCCGGAGTTTCGCTGCCAATAAGAACGACGGCAGCCCCCTCACAGTTTCCGTCGCAGGACCACGGGACGCAAGCCTCGGCCCCGCCACGACTTCCGCCCTCCTGCCGGAGCGGCGGCCGCGCGTTGACCGCCCCCCGCACGTGCACCAAGTTTGGTGATGCGCGTTGCCTTTCTGGGGCTGGGGGCGATTGGCACCCCCATGGCCCGTCATCTCGCCAAACCTCCCTTCCAGCTCACTGTCTGGAATCGTTCCGCCGAAAAGGCGGAGGCCTTTGCGCGAGCGCACGGGTGTCGCGCCGCCGCCACGCCAGCCGACGCCGCGCGTGACGCCGAGGTCGTGATCACGTGCCTGCCGAGCTCGCGCGAGGTGGAGCAGGTGGTGACGGCCGCCGATGGCCTGCTCGATGCGATGGCGCCGAACACCGTGCTCGTCGACTGCACCTCGGGTGACCCGGCCACGTCGCGGCGGCTCGCGACCGTCTTCGCGTCGCGCGGCGTGCACTTCCTCGATGCGCCGGTGAGTGGCGGCACCTCGGGCGCCGAAGCCGCGACGCTCACGGTCATGGTGGGCGGCGACGCGGCTGACTTCGCACGCGTGCGTGACGTGCTCGACGCCTTCGGCGAGAAGCTCGTCCACTGCGGGCCCGTGGGTGCGGGACACGCGCTCAAGAGCGTCAACAACGCGCTCCTCGCCATCCACATCTGGAGCACCGCCGAAGGGTTGGCCGCGCTCAAGAAGGCCGGCGTCGATCCGACGCTCGCGCTCGACGTCATCAACGCCTCGAGCGGGCGCAGCAACGCGAGCATGAACCTCTTTCCACAGCGCGTGCTGACGCGCGCCTTTCCGCGGACCTTCCGCCTCGCGCTGCTGGACAAGGACATCGGCATCGCCGCGCAGGTGGCGCGCGACACCGCCACGAGCGCGCCGCTGCTGCAGATGACCGCCGACCTCTTCCGCGCCGCGCACACGCTGCTGGGCGAGGAAGCGGATCATGTCGAGGCGGTCAAGTGCGTCGAGCGCTGGTCCGCCACGGAAATTTCCTGAGACGAATCCCATGACCGCCACGCTGACCGCGCGCCGCCCGGCGCTGACCACCGAAGGGATCCGCATCCATTTCCCCTCGCTCGAACGCAGGCACAACGGCCAGCAGGTGGCCTACTTCGACGGACCCGGTGGCACGCAGGTGCCGCGCGTCGTCGTCGATGCGATGAGCGACTACCTGCTCAACCACAACTCGAATTCCGGCTGGGCCTATCCGAGCTCGGTGGAAACCGACGCGGCGGTTGCCGCATCGCGGCAGGCGATGGCCGACTTCGTGAATGGTCGCGCGGACGAGATCGTCTTCGGGCAGAACATGACGTCGCTCACCTTCCACCTCGCGCGCGGACTCGGCCGTGATTGGGGCAAGGGCGACGTCGTCGTCATCACCGAGCTCGACCATCACGCCAACCAGGCGCCGTGGCGCGACCTCGAGACCGAGCGTGGCGTGGAAGTGCGCGCGGTGCGCCTCGACGCCGCCACGGGACAGCTCGACTGGGACGACCTCGCGCGGAAGCTCACGGGGCGCGTCAAGCTGCTCGCGATCGGCGCGGCGTCGAATGCGCTGGGCACCGTCAACGACGTGCACGCCGCGTGCGCCATGGCCAAGGCCACCGGTGCGATCACTTTCGTCGACGCCGTGCACTCCGCGCCGCACATCCTGCCGGATGTGGACGCGTACGGCTGCGATTTCCTCGCCTGCAGCGCGTACAAGTTCTACGGACCGCACATCGGTATCCTCTGGGGACGGCCCGAACTGCTCAACAGCGTGCGCGTGCCCAAGCTGATTCCCGCGCCCAACGAAGCGCCGGACCGGCTCGAGACGGGGACGCAGAGCTTCGAGTCGATCGTCGGTGCGCACGCGGCGGTGGACTACCTGGCCGGCATCGGCGACGGCGCGACGCGGCGCGAGCGCCTCGTGCACGCGTTCGAGGCGATGCACGAGCGGCAGCAGGCGCTCGTCGAACAGATGTGGACCGGACTCTCGGCGCTGCGCGGCGTGACCACCTTCGGCCCGCTGCCCACCGAGGCGCGCACCAGCACGGTGAGCTTCACCGTGGCGGGGCACACGTCGAAGGACGTCGCGCTCGCGCTGGCCGAGCAGGCGGTGTTCGTGAGCAACGGCGACTTCTACGCGACGACCGTGATCGAGAAGCTCGGCCATGCCGCCGACGGGATCGTGCGTGCGGGTGCGGCGTGTTACACGACGCCGGGTGAGGTGGAGCGGTTGATCGCGGGGGTGGCAGCGCTGTCGTCGTGATCCAAGCGCAGGGCGCCGCGCCAGGTAGTCGCGCTGTCCTCGCCCGTAACGACTACTTGGCCTTGCGTGTGGTCTCTGCGCTCAACGCCGCGAGGAACGGCTCGTACTTGCTCCCGGGACTCCACAGCACCCATCCCTCGTAGCCCGCGTCGTACACGGCGCGCAGCTGCTCCTTCACCTCGTTGGCGCCGTACTCGGGCTTGCCCAGCGTGAAGGCCTGGATCCACGGCCTGACCGCCGTGCGCCCCGTGATGCCGAGCTTGAGGTTGCGCTCGCGCGCACGCTTGATCGCGCTGTGCACGATCAGGTACGGCTCCGCATTCGGGCGCGCGGCACCGAACGCGCCGTGCGGGTAGTGGCTCGGGTAGACCATAGGCAGCAGCACGTCGGTGACGGGCGCGAGCGTTTCCCACTGCTGCGCCACTTCGAGCGCGCCCGGGATCGTCGTCACGAGTCCGAAGATGTCGGCGGTGACGCGCACACCCAGCGCGTTCATCCGTCCCTTCGCCTCCTTGAGGAAGGCGGCGATGACCTGCGGCTTGGGCGTGTTGTCCGCACCCGGAAAGACCTGCACCGGCAGCGACTTGTACGGCTCGGGAAAGCGGATGTAGTCGAACTGGATCTCGCGAAAGCCCAGCTTCACGAGTTCCTCGGCCACGCCGATGTTGTACGCCCAGAGTTCCTTGTGATGCGGGTTGACCCACGCGAGTCCCTTGTGATCGCGCCAGATCGAACCGTCCTGCTTGCGGATCGTCCACTCCGGATTGACGCGCGCGGTCACCGAGTCCTTGAAGACGACGATGCGCGCGATGGCGAGGATCTTGTGCGCCTTGAGCGTGTCGAGCAGCGCGCTCAGGTTGCGGATCGTGCCGGAGTTGCCCGCATTGCGCGAGATGCTCGGCGTGCTCGACGCGTAGTTGAGCCCGAACTCGTCCTTCATGTCGATGACGAGCGCGTTGGCTTCGGTGCGGTCGCACATCGCGATCAGCTGCGCCATGCGCTTGGGCGACTGCGACGCCCAGCGATTGACGTAGAGGCCGCGCACGATGGGCGTGTCGAGCGTCGCGCCTTTCGAGAGGGCGGCCGCGGCGGTGGGCGACGCCGTTTGTGCCGCGAGCGTGGACGAGACGACGAACGCGAAGGCGGAGATGAGGGCGAGGCGAGCGCGAGTCATGACGTGATGAAAAGGTGGCAAAGAGATGGGACGTCGTACGCGTTGCTCTGCACGTGTGCGCGGGACCACAGTGCAATATCGCTATATTCCGCTCCATGCGACGCCTCTTCCTCGTGGTGACCAGCATGATGGGCGTCGCCTGCTCGCGCTTGGGCAATTCGGCGCCGCCGCCGGCCGCGGAATTCCTCGTCACCACCGCCGAGTCCACCTTCTGGGTGCGCGCGGACTCCACCGGCATCAAGCGCCGCGCCGCGCCGCTCCGGCTCGCGCAGGTCGACGGCCGCTTCGTCGAGCTCTACGTGGCCGACGACGACCACTCCTTCCAGGACGCGATCTTCGTCAGCCAGCGGGTTTACGCCCGCGACCTGATCTCGGGCGACTCCACGGTCATCTGGCGCGAGTCGCGCGTGCTCAACTCCGCCGTGAGCTGGGGGCAGCTTCACCCGGACGCCGTCCCGCTCGGCCCCGACGACGAGGAGGAGCAGCGGCCGCTCCGGCGCCACGTGGTCGATGTCGCCCTGCTGGGCGTGCACGACCGCTGGCTCTCGATCCGGACCCACGAGGACATCGAGACCCGGCGTGAACCGCTCAAGCACCAGACAGCGCGCGCGGTCATCGACGTCACGAGCGGCGCCCAGACGTCGCTCGGCGAGCTCTTCGGCGCGGAGCAGGCGCGGCACATCCTCGCCGAGGGTGAGCGGCAGCTCGCCGGTGCGCGCGACTCCGCGGACCGGCTGCCGCGCGCACAGCGCGAAGCCGCGCGCGATCCCGTGCGGCTGCTCGCGCTCTCGGATCGCCGTTTTGCGCTCGACGTGGCCGATGGCCGCCCGGCCGCGGAGCTGCTGGCCGCGTCCGACCAGTTCACGGTGCGCGACCCGACGCTCGTGTTGCGCACGGTGCCGGTGAACAGCGCCACCTGGTGGTCGGCGTCCGAACGCGCGCGTCACCCCGACACCACGCTCAGCCCCGCGAGCGGCGCAGTGCTCTCCCGCTGGCGCCGTGGGCGGTACGAGGTGGTGGCCCGCGCCGACACGGGCAATGGCCCGACGACGCTCGCGCTCCGCGATTCGCTCGCGCACGAGTATCCGGTGGCGGCTGTCTCGGGTGCGGTCGAGTCGATCACGTGGCTCGATGCCCCGGCGCTGGCCACCGAGTCGCGCGCGGCGCTCATGCGCGCCTTCAGTGACGCCGCCTACTATTCCGACGAGGTGCGCACGGCCCGCTGGGCTCCGCGCGCCGCACGTCCGACCCTCCGGAGTCTCCATGCCTGGTACCGACCGCACGCGCCGGCCGTCGAGCGAATCGCAGCACGAAACGTCGCGGCTCATGATGCCGACCGACGCGAACAACCTCGGGCACGTCTTCGGCGGGGCGATCCTCTCCATGATCGACTGGGCGGCGGCGATCAGCGCCATGCGCCACGCGCGTGCGACCTGCGTGACGGTCAGCATTGACCGCGTCGACTTCCGCGAGCCGATCCACATCGGGGATCTCGTGATCATGAAGTCGGTGGTGAACTACGCCGGCCGCACGAGCATCGAGGTCGGGGTGCGCGTCGAGGCGGAGCACCTCACCACCGGCGAGCGCCGCCACACCAACTCGGCCTACGTCACCTTCGTGGCCGTGGACCGGAACGGGCGCCCGATCGAGGTGCCGGAGCTCGTGCCGGAATCGGACGACGATCGCCGCCGCTTCGCCGCGGCGGAAGCTCGGCGCAAGCGCCGGGTCGCCGAGGAAACGGCGGGGCGACACCCGTGATGCGCGCGCGCTTGACGCTTGGGGGTTGGCAGGGCGAGCGTTCGGGAATGGACACCGGGACGCTCTTCAGCGTGGAGCAGGCCAACCGGATGCTGCCGTACGTGGAGCGCATCGTGCGTGACATCGTGGGTGGCTACGCGGAGTGGCGGCGTCTCGTGGGCGAGTTCGAGATTGCCACCGCGGGTGCGCGAGCCGGTGCGCCCGACCCTCAGGCCGACCAGTTGCAGAGGGACGCGCAGCGCCTTGCCGCAGACATCGAGGCGTGCCAGGACGAACTCCTGGCGCTCGGCCTCGACTTCAAGGGCTACGAGCAGGGGCTCGTGGACTTTCCCGCGGAACGCGATGGGCGGCCAGTGTTCCTCTGCTGGCAACTGGGCGAGCGCGCGGTGCTGCACTGGCACGATCGCGATGCGGGGTTCGCCGGCCGGCGCCCGCTCGCCAACGAAACGTTCGCCGACACTTCAAGGAATCCCACGTGATCCATCTCTGGCGGAAGCCGGTGCGCGACTGGACCGCGCCCGACGGCACGCAGTACAAGGTCGAAGTGACGTTGCCGGGCACGAGCAGCGCACTGGTCATCTTCCATCGCCCCAACCAGCACGAGGACCGCTATGCCACGTGGCAGGCCGCGCGCGCGGTCAGTGCGCGGCTCGACGCGAAGGACGTGCTCGCGCAGCTGAACGAGGCGAGCTTGCGCGAGCTCTACATCCGCAGTGCCGTGCGCTCGGCGGGCGAGACGCCCATGTCGTCCTGAGCGAAGCGAAGGACCTGCTCTTCCACGACGAACGGCGCAAGCAGATCCTTCGCTTCGCTCAGCGATGACAATTACGGTGTAGCCCCCGCCGTGACCGGCAGCTTGCGCGCCAGCCAATCCTGGTAGCTGCCGTCGTAGAAGCGGGCGTTGAGCCCGAGGATCCGTGCGGCCACGTAGGTCATGCTCGCGCGATAGCCGACCCAGCAGTACGTGACCGCCGTGTCGCCCGGCTGCATGCGGTCGGCGTAGAGCTGCCGGAGCTCGGCCATCGGCTTGAGCTTGAGCTGCTCCGGATTCGCGAACAGCTGCTCCCACTGCAGCTGCCGCGCGCCCGTGAGGTGTCCCGCGCTCGGCATGCCGTGGCGCTCACCGCTGCCCACGTATTCGCCGTCGGTGCGCGTGTCGAAGAGCGCGAGTCCCGGCTTGCCCTGATGCGCGGTGATCCAGTCGGCGCCAACCACCAACTCCGTGCGCGGCTTCGAGGTGATCTTTCCGGGCGTGACGCGCGGCGC
This sequence comes from Gemmatimonadota bacterium, assembly GCA_025359135.1. GTDB lineage: Bacteria > Gemmatimonadota > Gemmatimonadetes > Gemmatimonadales > Gemmatimonadaceae > JACPPC01. Next base: position 34,466 of record JANYHJ010000055.1, read on the forward strand.
GTCGCTGGTGAGCGGGTGTCCCTCGGCCTTCCACTGTGTCGTGCCACCATCGAGCCACGCGAGCTTGCTGAGCCCGAGAAAGTCGAGCGTCATCAGCGCACGGGATGCCATCGGCGCCTCGTGTCCCGTGGTGACGACCACGAGCGTCGAGTCGGAGACGCCGAGGGACTCGAAGAAGGCGCGGAGCTTGTCGGCGGGTGGGAGCTCGGTGCCCAGGCCGTTGAGGGTGCGCTCGACGAACTGCTGGTAGCCGATGGCGCGCGCGCCGGGGATGTGCCCACCGCCCGCCATGCCCGCCATGCCCGCCATGCCCGCCATGCCCGCCATGCCGTCCATGTCGACGTGCAGGACGATCACGTTCGCGTCGCTCACGTGTTGCGCGAGCCACGCGCTGGTGACGACGCGAATGGGCGGGAGGGCGGTGGACTGCGCACGGGCCACACCTGCGTGGAGTGCGAGCACGGCAAGGGCGGATGCGACGGAGCGACGTGGGGTCATGCGAGCCTCGAGTGGGCGGACCCATGAACGATGCCACTGGTAGGGTCGTCGGGCGAGTGGCAAGAATGCCACCATGCGATATGTTTCTGCCATGCCGTCCGCTCCGCGCAATGTGGCCGTCCTCATCCTGCCGTCGTGCGTGCTCTTCGACCTCGCCGTGCCGCTGCAGATCTTCGGCTATCCGCGGCCCGACCTGGGCGCCAAGCGCTACCGCGTCACGCTGTGTGCGCCCCGGCGCGGGCTGATCCGCACGTCATCGGGCGTCGACCTTGCGGTCACCCACGGACTCGAGGCGCTGCGCACCGCGCAGACGATCGTGCTCCCAGGCATCGACGACCTCGACATGATGATTCCGCCGGCCGTCACGCGGGCGCTGCAGGCGGCAGACGCGCGCGGGGCGCGCTTCGTGTCGATCTGCACGGGTGCGTTCGTGCTCGCCGAGGCGGGACTGCTGGAGGGGAAGCGCGCAACGACGCACTGGATGGACGCGCCGATCTTGGCGGCGCGGTATCCACGCGTGCGCGTCGAACCCGGCGTGCTGTACGTCGACGAGGGTCGCGTGCTGACGAGTGCCGGCATCGCGTGCGGCATCGACCTCTGCCTGCACGTGGTGCGCAGGGACTATGGCGCCTCGGTGGCGAACGCCGTCGCGCGACGGATGGTGGTCGCGCCGCATCGCGACGGATCGCAGGCCCAGTTCGCCGCGCGCACCGCGGAGGCCCTCGAGGCGGGCGCGCCCGTCAACACGCTCGAGCCGACGCGCCAGTGGGCGCGTGAACGCCTGGCGCGACCCGTGCCCGTGTCGTCGATGGCGCGCCACGCGGGGTTGTCGCTCCGCACCTTCGCGCGCCGCTTCCACGCGGAAACGGGGACGACGCCGCTCAAATGGCTCGTGACGGAGCGGCTGCTCTCTGCGCGCGAACTGCTGGAGACGACCGTGCTCCCGATGGGGACCGTGGCCACGCGCAGCGGCTTCGGCTCCGAGGTCAACCTGCGCGTGCACTTCCGGCATTCGCTCTCGACGAGTCCCGCGGCGTATCGGCGCGCGTTTCGCGGCGTGCTCGCGTCCTGAACGACGCAGCACACCGACGCGCTCACTCCGAGTCGGCGTACCCGAGCGCGATCTCCATCCCGTCGCGTGCGATCACCGTTTCCGCAAACACGTTCCGCGACTCGCGCTCGAGGTCGCTCGTGTCACGCGTGTAGCGGGCGCTCAGGTGCGTGAGCGCGAGCCTCTTGACGCCGGCGCTGGCAGCAACCGTTGCGGCCTCTCGTGCTGTCGAATGCCCTGTCTCGACGGCACGACTTGCTTCTTCTTCCGCAAAGGTGGCTTCATGCACGAGCAGGTCGGCGCCCCGTGCCGCCTCGATGGTGGCATCGGTAGGGCGCGTGTCGCCCGTGACCACGAGCGTGCGTCCTGCGCGGGTCGGACCCACCAGCACGCTTGGCTCGATCGTGCGTCCATCATCGAGCGTGATCGGCTGCCCCTTGTGGATCTTCCCCCAGAGCGGGCCCTCGGGAATGCCGAGCTCGCGCGCGAGGTCCGGGTTGAAGCGCCCGCGTCGTTCTTCCTCGACCAGCGCGTAGCCGAGCGATGGCGCGCCGCGGTGATCAAGGTTGAACGCCTTGATCGCGTAGCCGTCGCGCTGGATGATGTCACCGGGGGCGAGCTCCTTCACCTCCATCGCGAACGAGAGCCGCTCGAGGCCCAAGCCATCCATCCGCTTGAGCATGCGGTCGGCGCCCTTGGGCGCCCAGATGCGCATCGGCTCGGTGCGGTCCTGCAGCACGAGCGTGCGACAGAGCCCCATGAGGCCGAGGTAGTGATCGGCGTGCCAGTGCGTGATGAGGAGGTCGGCGAAGTTGAACGAGATGCCGTACTTCATCATCTGCCGCTGCGTGCCCTCGCCGCAGTCGACGAGGAACGTCTCGCCCTCGCGCACGATCGCGAGGGACGCGACATTCCGCTCGATGGTCGGGCGGGACGCGGCGGTGCCGAGGAACTGGACGGAGAGGGACATGGGCAGCCGTGAATATACCGTCGTCGTCATGGGCAGGTGCGCCGTGTTGCGGAGCGAAGCGAAGCACCTCCTCTCGGCCGCGGTGGTCGCGGTCGCGATTGCCGTCATCGCCACGCCCACAGATGCGCAGGCGCCTGCGCCCGCGTCGATCGTCGCCGCGCGCGACCGCATGGCCGTGCGTCCACTCTGGCCCGGCTTCGACCCGCGCACCATTCCGCTCGCCATCTACGACGGCACGCGCACGGTGCTGAGCGGTCACCCCGCGCCGCCCACGGGCTTCACGCCGCTCGCTGGCGCACCGGGCTTGTTCGTCATGCCGGGGCGCCACCCCGCCGTCACCGCCAACTCGAGCGACACGATCGGTGGCGTGCTGACCGCGACCCTCATGCCGTTCTCCACCGGTGCAGGCGCGCGCGACATCGCCGCCGTCTCGATCCACGAGGCGTTCCACGTCTTCGAGCGTGCGCACCACGCGTCGTGGAGCGCGAACGAAGCCGATGCCTTCACCTATCCCACGGATCGCGATGCGCTGTCCGCGCGCAGGCGCGAGTACACCCTGTTGCGACTCGCCCTGGCCGCGCCGAACAGCGGCGATGCGAAGTGCCACGTGGCCGTCGCGCTCATCGAACGCCAGCAGCGCTTCGCGGCCATGAGACCCGAGCATGCGGCGTACGAACGGAAGTCGGAGCTCAACGAGGGACTCGCGCAGTACGTGCAGTGGCGCGCGCTGGCCGCGACCGATGCGCGTGCGGTGCCCGACTCGATGCCGATGCCCGGCGCGGTGCGCGCGCACGCCTATCACGCCGGGCCGGCGTGGGGACGGCTGCTCGATCGCTTCGCTCCGCAGTGGCAGGGCGCGCTCGAGCGTGAGGACACGCTGGCGCTGGACCAGCTGCTCGCGCGCGCAGTGGGTCGCGTGGAAACGGAGCGGCCGCGCTGCGGCCTCACCAACGATCAGCGTCGTGACATTGAAGACGGCGCCGCGCGCGCGTCGACCGAACTCGCCCTCGGCCGTCGCATCCAGTGGCAAGGGTTCGCGAATGCGAGCGGGCCGCGTCTCGAGATCGTGGCGGATGCAGCGCCGCTCTGGCCGCATGGGTTCGATCCACTCAACGTGCTACTCGTCGCACCCGGCCAACTGCTGCACGCGCGTTTCGTGAAGGCTGGCAACGACCACGGCGTCATCGAGGTGCTCGGCCGCAAGAGCATGACGACGTCGGCGGGCGCGCACCCGCTCTTCAACGGAATGCGCGCGCTGACGGTGACTGGGCTCGACTCGGCGTTCGTGGTGCGCACGGCCGGCGATACGGTCGTGATCGACGCGCCCGGCGTGCGCGGGCGGTTTGTGCGTGCGCGCGTGGAGCACGCGGGCGACACGACGCGGGTGCTGTTGCGGGGGCCGTGAGGCGCGCTCGGCCCGCGTGAACCGCGTGAACCGCGTGAACCGCGTGAACCGCGTGAACCGCTGGACGAGCTTGACGAGCGGTTACGGCCAGCGCGCGAGCAGCTGCGAGTGCACCTCGTCATCGATGTTCGAACCGCTCAGCACGATCGCGATCGGCGTCGCGAGCCCGCGCAGCTTGCCCGCGCGCATGGCCGCGAGGCCGACCGCGCCTGCGCCCTCGACGACGAGCCCGTGCTCGCGGTAGACCCACGCGATCGCCTGGCCCAACTCCTCCTCGGTCACCAGCACGATGTCATCGAGGATCGACATGCCCACGGCCAGGCCCGTGGCGTCGATCTGCCCCGCAAGTCCATCGGCGAGCGTGGGCGGCACCGGCACCGGCACGAGCTTCCCGGCCTTGACCGAACGCGCCATGGCATCGGTCTGGTCCGACTGTGCGCCCACGACGCGAATGGACGGATTCACCGACTTGGCGTAGCGCGCGATGCCGCCCACCAGGCCCCCCCCGCCCACGCAGACGACGAGCGACTTGATACCCGGCTGGTCATCGAGGATTTCCTTGGCCACCGTACCCTGTCCCGCGAAGAGCGCATCGCCATCGGTGGGGCTCACGAAGGTCGCGCCACTGACGCGGGCCTGCTCGATGGCGGCCGCATGCGCCTCGTCATAGTCGGCGGCGCTCGATTCGACCGTCGCGCCAAGCTCGCGGATACCGCGTTGCTTCACGAGCGGACTCGTGGTCGGCACGAACACGACGCAGGCAATGCCGAGTTCGCGGGCGGCCCACGCGCAGCCCAGTCCGTGATTGCCGGCGGACGCGGTCACGACACCGTTCTGTTTCTCGGCGTCGGCAAGCGTGGCGAGCGTATTGTACGCGCCACGGATCTTGAAGGAGCCCGTGCGCTGCGCGCACTCGAGCTTGAGATACACGTCACCGCCGGCGAGGGCGGAGAGTGCATCGGACTTGATGAGCGGTGTGTGGTCGGCAACCCCGGTGAGGCGGCGAGCCGCGGCGACCACATCGTCAGCCGTGACGTCAGTGAACATGTTCACAAGTTAGCGCGCGGGCGCGAAAGTTCCCGCCAAGAGCGTCTTCACGCCATCACGTGGACGGCAGGAATCGTCACGCCAGTGGATGGTCGTGTGCGCAGGGTCACAGGGCGCAGCCGAGTCGCTTCGCTTGCGCGTGCGGCGCGTATTCTCCGAGCGGGCGCGCGTGCGCTACAAGGCGAGTGCCGCTTGCGCCTCGCCGTTCCAGCGCTGCTCGTAGCCCTTCGCGTCGAACTTCTTGTACGCGCGCGTGAGCGACATGGAGCGGATCGTGCCCCACACCGGGCGCTCGCCCCACGGCCGGTCGAACTTGCCGAAGCACCACTGGATGCCGCCGTACGAGCTCGGGTCGCGCCCATCGAGCGACCACTTGTTGTTGAGGTGGATGAGGTGCGCGAGCGCTTCCGAGTAGGTGGGGGTCCACGTGAGCACCGACTTGCCCCAGTACATGCGCATGACGTTGTGGATCGCGCCGGTGGCGACGAGCTCGCGCTGCGCGGCGTTCCAGAGCGGCTCGTGCGTTTCGGCGCGTTCGAGCTGCTCGCGCGAGTAGAGTGCCTCGCGCTCGTCCTTGACGTGCTTGCGCATCGTGTCGTGGATCCAGGGCGGCAGCACGTGCAGCGTGCCGAAGCGCGGATTCTTGTGGCACATGTTGAGCGAGAGCTCGCGCCAGGTGAGCAGCTCGTCGAGGAACTTCTCGGTCGATTCCGCGTGACCGGTGGCGAGCGCGGCGCGTGCAATCTCCGCGGCGCTTACCTGACCGAAGTGGAGGTACGGCGACAGGCGCGAAGAGCCGTCCGGGTCGGTGGGGTCGGAGCGGCGCTCGTCGTAGTGCGGAAGCGCGCGCTCGCAGAAGGTGGCAAGCCGCGCGAGTGCCGCGCGTCGCCCGCTCACGATCGTGCGCACCGGCGGCACGGTGTGGTCGATCTCGCAGGCGGCGACCTCCGCGTCGATGTCGATGCGCGGAAAGTCGAGCGCGTCGATTTCGATCGAGGCCAGGAGCGATGCCGGGAACCGCTTCTTCGGCGCCCGATCGAGCACCGGCTCCAACGCGTGATCGCGCACGCGCAGGATCTTCGGGCGAATCGTGCGCGCGGCCCACTCTTCCTTCTCGAACGAGGATGCCGGCAGCACGCCATGGCTGTCCACCGCTACCACGCGCACCCCGACACGCTCGGCGAATCTTCGGGTGCGCTCGGCGATCCCGGCGGTCGGGAAGTCATCGGTGACAACCGTCACAGCCCGACTAGCCATGTGGTCCACTACGCGACGGTCGCCGTTGCGCTTGCGCCTCAAGACGAAGCGGTAGGTCAGCCCAAGCTCCCCGGCGCGGGCCGCAAGTTCGCGGGCGTTTTCGAGGATGAAGGTGTGGATCCGGTCGTTGGCGTGCTCGTAGGTCGGGTCGAGGCCCTGATAGATGAAGAGGGGGCGGTTGGCCCGGTCGGCGGTGAGGACCGCCTGGCGCAGCGCCCAGTTCTCCTCGAAGCGGTGCGTAGCCTGCATCCAGTACAGGACATAGGCCCCGTCAGGGCGCTCCGGATCGTCATTGAGGACGACGCGGCGGGCGGCCAACTGGTCGGAAACGAAGGGCGAATCGAGCGTGTGCATCTTGTTGCGCCAACGGAAGTTGGGCGCAGAGTGTTCCTGTGTTGAGTAGAGGGACTGGAAACTTGACATCCAGTTGCCGATACCTAACTTGTTGCAGGCAACGGCCCTGCGCGGTTTGCGGGGCCGTTTCGCTTCGCCGGACTGGTCGTCCTGTACGGGACCGGCGCTGGTGTCCCAAGGGGCTGTAGCTCAGCTGGGAGAGCGCTGCAATCGCACTGCAGAGGTCAGGGGTTCGATCCCCCTCAGCTCCATATACAGACGTGTGACCCAAGAGTCGCGGAACCTTGGCATGCGTCATGCAATATCAAGTGTTGCCCGCCGCCATTCCGTAGGACGTAGAGTTCCAAAGATGGTGTGCGTGGCTCAACTACCGGGGACACCCGGACCGTGCCCCGGCTCTCGAATCGAGAGCCGGGGCGCTTTTTTTTTCGCGAGGGGCATCGGCGGTCGGGTCGCCGATGCCTTCGCGCTTATCGAGCGTAGCTCGCTGCGGCGTCCTTCCGCATCGCGCCGAACAGCTCGGCGAGAAAGCGCGCTTCTTCCCTCTCGCTCGGGCCGTTGAAGTCGCCGGCCACGGTGCCACTGAGCGCGCCCATCCAGCGGATGACCGCGCTCTCGCGCACGAAGCCGTGCGTCTGCCGCGAAATGGTCGTGGGCGCGCCGGCGGAATCCTTGAAGACGATGCGCCAGGTCGAGCCGTCGCCCTGA
>JANYHJ010000068.1 GCA_025359135.1 Gemmatimonadota bacterium
CTCCAGTCCGAGGTGGGTGACCTGCTCTTCGCCCATCAGGTGGCGCAAGGTGTTCTTGAGCTTCGTCTGCTGGATGAACAGGTCGTGCTCGGGCATCAATCCCGGCTGCGCCATCGGGCTCTTGTAGTAGAACGAGAGCCACTCCTGCATCCCCGAGAGTCCCGCGCGCGCCGCAAAGTCCGAGAAGAGCGCCAGGTCCAGCACGATCGGCGCCGCCAGGATCGAATCGCGGCAGAGGAAGTTCACCTTGATCTGCATGGGATAGCCGAGCCATCCCTTGATGTCGATGTTGTCCCACCCTTCCTTGTTGTCGCCGCGCGGCGGGTAGTAGTTGATCCGCACCACGTGGGAGAAGTCCTTGTAGAGCTCGGGATAGAGGTCTGGCTGCAGGATCGTGTGCAGCACCGACAGCTTCGACTCCTCCTTGGTCTTGAACGACTGCGGGTCGTCGAGCACCTCGCCGTCGCGATTGCCGAGGATGTTGGTCGAGTACCAGCCGCTCAGTCCGAGCATGCGCGCCTTGAGTCCCGGCGCGATGACGGTCTTCATCCACGTCTGGCCCGTCTTGAAATCCTTGCCCGAGATCGGCACTCCCTGCTTGCGCGCGAGCTCGAGCATGCACGGCAGGTCCACCGTGAGATTCGGCGCCCCATTGCAGAACGGGACGCGCTCCATGAGCGCCGCCCACGCGTAGAGCATGCTCGGTGCGATCGCGTCGTCGTTCGCCTCCATGCCCTTCTCGAACTGCTCGATCGTCGCGTGAACCGGTCCTGGCTTGAGGTACGTCTCGGTCGAGCCACACCAGACCATCACGCAGCGATCCAGCTGGTGCTTCGCCTTGAAGTCGCGGATGTCCTTGCGCAGCTGCTCGGCCAGGTCGCGCTTGGTCTTGCCCGTCTTGACGTTCGTGCCGTGAATGCGCGTCACGTACTTCGGGTCGAACACGGCGGGCATCGGCTGGATGGCCGAGAGGAAATCGGCGATCGGATCGAGATCGCGCGCCTCGAGCACGCCGGCGTGCCGGGCGGCCGTCATGGCATCGTCGGGAATCGGATCCCACGCGCCGAAGACGAGATCGTCGAGTTTCGCCAGCGGCACGAAGTCGCGGATGTACGGCGACCGCTTTTCCGCGCGACGACCGAGCCGGATCGTCGCCATCTGCGTGAGGGAGCCGATCGGCGTGCCGTGCCCGCGGCGAACCGCCTCCACGCCGGCGATGAACGTCGTCGCCACGGCGCCCAGACCCGGGGTCAGGACGCCAAGCTTGCCGCGTGCAGGCGCCACCGGAATGGGCCGCGGTGCCGTCATCTCACTTCCGGTCATGCCTTGGCCTCTGGTTCCGTGCCCGTCACTTCCGCCACGGTCGTGTCGATCGGCTGGAGCGCTGATCGCCCCGGCTCGAGCGCGTCGGCCGCCGACGTCACCCGTGCCACGTACGCGATGCGCTGCCAGACCGTGATCCAGCTCGTCACTGCGAGCAGCCAGACGATCGCGAGCAGCACCCATCCATCCAACGCGAGGCCGAAGATGCCCTGCGGCGCTGCGAGCAGCGTCACGCGCTCGGGGCGCTGCAGCATGCCGACCTTGGCGTCGACGCCCAATGCCTCGGCACGCGCGCGCGTGTACGACGTGAGGAAGGCGCCCAAGATGGCCATGATGCAGACAATCACCATCGTGATCGAATGATGCCGGGGGCTGCTCGCGTAGAACACGGCGAGCCCGCCCATCACCGCGCCGTCCGCCACCCGATCGAGGGTCGAGTCGAAGAACGCGCCGAACGTCGAGCTCTTGTTGGCGCGGCGCGCCACCATGCCGTCCACCACGTCGAACAGCGCGGTGACTCCAAGCCAGAGGCCGGCCGTGGTGATGTGCCCCGTCGCGTAGATCACCCCGCCGACCACCGAACACCCCGTCCCGAAAAGGGTGATCGTGTTGGGCGCCACCTCTTTCGCGACAAGCCAGTCCGCGACGGGGTCGATCAGTCGCAGGTACGAGCGCTGGATCCAGAGCCAGAGGGCGTTGAGCACGTCGGACGGGCGAGGGGAATGTTCACCGCCCTGGGCGGTGGGAGCGGGCTGACGCCGCACCCCAAGTTACCACGCGGACGGGGCCAAGGTTCTAGGGATACAGCAGGTAGGGCGCGACGCGGCTCCGGAAGGCGGACACGCGCGCGTCGTGGCGAGCGAGCACGGCCGCTGGTGCTTCGCCCGCAAGCAACGCCTCCCGCAGCCCGGGACCACCGAAGGTGCGGTCGAAGCCGATGGCTTGGACGCGGAGCCTCTTCGGGTGCTCGCGTCCGACGGCCCACACCACGGCCGCCGCGGTCAGGGTGGACCGGAACGCTTCGCGATCGGTGATCCGCAGGCGGACCCCTTCACAGCGACGTCCGCCGTACTTGGCATCGCCTGGCTTGATGGGCGTGAAGGCATCGACCGCGATGCTGACACCCGGAAGGTTCAATGCCCTCAAGCGCGCGGCCACCCTCTTCGCGTTCATCCACGGCGCGCCGAAGTGCTGGAAGGCCGAGTCGGTGCCACGCCCCACCGACAGGTTGGTGGGCTCGAGGATCACCATGCCGGGATAGAACGCCGCGCTCGTGAGCGACGGCATGTTCGGACTCGGCCTCACCCACGGCAGCCCGGTGGCATCGAACCATTGACCGCGCGCCCATCCCGCCACGGGGATGACCGTCAGCTCCGCTCCGAGATGGAGGACGTCGTTGTAGAAACGCGCCTGTTCGCCAAGCGTGAGACCGTGTCTAAGCGGGATCGGGAAGATCGAGGTCGGCTGCGCATGACGCGTGGGCTGATCGTCATCCGCGTTGGTGAGGGCCGAGTCCACCATCGGCCCCTCGACGATGACACCACCGATCGGGTTGGGCCGGTCGAGGAGCAGGATGCGCACATGATTGCGTCCTGCGGCGCGCAGCGTGTAGAGCATCGAGGCCGGAAAGGTCCACGGGCGCGCGCCCAAGTCCTGCAGATCCACGAGCAGCACGTCGACCTCTCGCAGCGTCGAGTCCGCGGGGGCCGTGGTGGTGCGACCGTAGAGTGAGTGAATGACCACGCCGGTCTTCGTGTCGACTTCCGACGCCAAGTTGGTGCGATCCTCGGTGCCGCGAATGCCATGTTCGGGCGCAAACAGCGCGACGAGCTGCACCCCAGCCGCCTTCGCTGCGGGCTCGACAAGACGGTCGATGTCGGAAACGCCGTGCTCATCGACGCCGCTCTGGTTGGTGAGCAGCGCGACGCGCTTGCCCCTGATGAGGTGCAGCGAGTCTGTCATCAGGACCGAGATGCCGGGCCGCACGGCGCCAGCCGCGGGCTGGGCCTCACCCGATGAAGTGGCGACCAGGCTCAGAAGCAGGGCGACAACGGCGCGAGCGGGCGAAGATCGGATGTCCATGCGGCGAACGGAGATGGGCTCAAGTCGTGGAACGGCGGGAAGTTATCGTGTGGCCGCCTTGAAGTCGCAGGACGCGTTCCCCATATTCCGGGTAGTCGTTCGGGTGTACCCAACAGGACCCGATATCGGAGGTTCCAGATGAGCACGATCAACCAGCCAGAGGTCATCCTCGCGATGACGCCGGCCGCTTGCACGGAAGTGATGAAGTTCATGGCTGCCGAAAATGTGCTGCCCGAGAAGGGCGGCCTGCGCGTCTCCGTGCAGCCAGGTGGCTGTTCGGGCTTCAAGTACAGCCTGCTGATCGAAGATGCCGCGGCTGACGATGACATGGTCATCGAGCAGCAGGGGTTCAAGGTGCTCGTCGATCCGTTCTCGGCGCAGTACGTGAGCGGCATCCAGATCGACTACGTCACGTCGATGCAGGGGTCGGGCTTCACCTTCAAGAATCCGAACGCGACGGGCGGCTGCGGCTGCGGGTCGTCGTTCTCGGCGTAAGCGACGCACAACGGGCAGGCCGTTCGCTCCACTCAGGGCGACGCCGCGCTCGGCACGATCAGGGGACCTCCCGCCAAACGGCGGGGGGTCTCTTAGCTTGTGGGCACTTCACTGACCATCAGCCGAGATCCGCCTGCGCCACTTCACGCTCCTCGACGCCGTCATTCTCGTCGCGTACCTCGGCGGCACGACATGGCTCGGCCTCAAGCTCGGGTCGAGGCAACGCAATGCGCGCGACTACTTCGTGGCCGACCGCGCGATTCCGTGGTGGGCGGTGCTGTTCAGCATCGTCGCGAGCGAGACGAGCGCGCTGACCTTCATCTCGATTCCCGGCCTCGCCTGGCTCGGAAACCTGGGCTTCCTCGAAATCGTGGCCGGCTACATCGTCGGCCGCGTCATCGTGGCGTTCCTGCTGCTCCCGCGCTACTTCGAGGGGGAGCTGGTGACGGCGTACGCGCTGCTCGAGACGCGCTTCGGTCCGCGCGCACGGCGCTTCACGAGCATCGTGTTCATGGTGACACGGGCCGTGGCCGACAGTGTGCGCGTCTTCGCCACCGCCATCCCGATCGCGCTCATCATCGGCGACGTGGTACCGCGCGCCCAGCTCATGCCTGCGGCGATCTGCGTGCTCGGTGCGCTGACCGTGGTCTACACGTACAAGGGTGGCATGCGGGCCGTGGTCTGGACGGAACTCGTGCAGGCCGGCGTCTACATCCTGGGCGGCATCTCAGCCATCGTGCTGCTCGGCCAGTCGGTGGACGGGGGCTGGAGCGCGATTCTCGAACGAGCCAGCGCCGCTGGCAAGCTCACTGCGCTCGACTGGTCCTTCTCACTCACGAAGCCGCACACGGTGTGGGCCGGCTTGCTGGGCGGCGGTTGCCTCGCGATGGCGAGCCACGGCGCGGACCAGCTGATCGTGCAGCGCTTGCTTTCATCGAAGTCGCTCAAGGACGCCCAGCGCGCCCTCATCGGGTCCGGCTTCGTGGTGTTCGCGCAGTTCACGCTCTTTCTCATGGTTGGCGTCGGGCTCTGGGCGCTCTACGGCGACCGAACCTTCAGCGCGCCGGACCAGGTCTTCCCGACGTTCATCGTCGAGCGGATGCCGCCGGGGCTGATCGGCCTGATCGTGGCGGCCATTCTCGCCGCGACGATGAGCACGCACGCTGGAACGATCAACGCGCTGGCCGCGGCCACCACGCACGACATCTACCTGCCGCTCAGCAAGCGCGGCGCCGACGATCCCGCCACGCTGCGCTTCGGCAAGCTCGCCGCGCTGGCGTGGGGCATCGGCCTGACGGCAGGCGCGCTGCTCTACAAGGAGCAGGGCACGCCGGTGGTCGTGGTGGCGCTCTCCGTTTCGAGCTTCACGTACGGCGGCCTGCTCGGCTCCTTTCTGCTCGGCATCTTCTCAAAGCGCGCCGCCGAGCGCGATGCGATTGTGGGGCTCAGCGTCGGCATTGCCGCGATGACGTTCGTCGTCTTCGCCAAGCCGATCGCGGCGGCGGTCCCTGCCCTCACGTCACCGCTCTCGCCGTTCTTCGGGATCGCGTGGCCGTGGTATGTGCTGATCGGGACGACGCTCACGGTGAGCGCGGGGGTGCTGTCGTCGCGGCTCTGGCCGACGCGGGTGCTCGCCGCCTAGCGGCCGTCGCCGCCTGGAGCGCCTAGCGCGTTCGCGCGCCGCTACGGTCGTCGCGCGAGTGGCTCGTGTCCGGCACCACCTGATGCGGCGCACTGACACTGTCCGACGCCAGATCGACCACCGGCGGCTCGGCGCACGTGATGGTGAGGCGCACCCCCGGATTGGCGCTGCCATCGAGCAGGTTGCCGATCTGCGAGAACATCGTGCGCGTGGTCTCGACCCGCGCGACGCCCGCCGGGCAGCCGCTCGCTTCCTTGAGCTCAGGCAGGGACGCATCGCTGACCGAGAAGGGGCGAGTCCAGGTCACCTCGCGCACGTCACGGCTCGGACGCAGTCCAGTGACCAGTGAACCGCGGTAGCAGCCGGTCGAGAGACAGGCTGCGGCAACGAGGACCGAGGCACGAAGGAGGCTGGCGCGTGGGCTCATGGGAGCAATATCGACCGGACGGGACAGCTCGACCGTCACGCAATCGGCGGCGGAGCTCACGTTCATCTGTCACGCAGACGACCGGAATCGTCACGTCGTTAAGGCCGGTGTTCGCAGGACGTCGGTGCGCCCGATGAGAGGCGCCGTTACGTTTCCGCCCACGCCGGCCGCTTCGCCGTGCGAGGCACGAACCCTGAACCGGCGAGTTGACGTGAGCCTGATCGTGGTCGGCGTGGATGGCGGTGGTACCAAGACTCGGGTGCTGGTGGCGGACGAGCAGGGCCGGATCCTTGGCGAGGAGACGGGACCGGCGAGCGCGGTGCAGCCGGGCGGAGCCGACGCCTCCGCCGACGTGATCGCCCAGCTGGTGCGCAACGCCCTCGTGAACGCTGACCTGGGCCACGTGCGCCCGCGAGCCATCTGCGCGGGGGTCGCCGGCACGGGGCGTGAGGATGCGCGCGAGGCGCTCTGGCGCGCCCTGGTCGAGCTCGACGTGGCCGACGAGACGGTGGTCCACTCCGATGCCGCCGTGGCGCTCGACGATGCGTTCGGCGAGGGGTCGGGGGTGATGCTGATCGTTGGGACCGGGTCGATGGCCCTGGGACGCGGACCCACGGGCCGCACCGCGCGCGCTGGGGGCTGGGGTCCGATCATCGGCGACGAGGGGAGCGGCGCATGGATCGGACGGCGCACGTTGTCGATCGTGTCGGCGGCCGCGGACAAGCGCGAGCCCGAGACGGCCCTCACCGGTGCCGTGCTCACCGCCTGTGGCGTGCATGACGTGCACGGCCTCATCGCTTGGGCGGCCGCCGCCTCGCCGGCCGACTTTGCCGCGCTGGTGGCCACCGTGAACGAGGTGGCCGGGCACGGGGATCTCCGCGCCAACGCGCTGATCGCGCTGGCGGTCGAGGAGTTGTCGCTGCACGTGCGTTCGGTGGCGCGCGAACTCTTCGGCGACGAGCGCGCGGCCGTGACGGTCGCCTTGGCCGGGGGGCTGATGACCCACGGATCGCCCGTGCGGCGTCGGCTGGAGCACCGCCTCAAGGGGGCCGTTCCGGGCGCCACGATCCATGCGGGCGAGGTGGTTGCGGCCCGCGGAGCGGTCAAGGGCGCGCTCCGCCTTCTGGGGCTCGCTGTAGCTCATATATAAGATGAGATGCATCGAGTCAAGTAATTACACAACAATCATTTGCATGTGTCATTACTGTTGCACGTGAAGCAGCAATCCTGGAGACGGCCCCTCGAGTTCCGAGCGGGCCGTTTCGCTTTCATGAGCATCATTCGAACAACGCACCTGCTCAAGGCGCTGTCGGAAAATCCTTCTCCTTCGATCACGTACATGATGTGACGTTTTCTGCTCGGCGCGTTCTGGTGACGGCCAAACCGCTCAACTAATGAGGGGTCGCGACGACACTTAGCGAGAGTATGCCGCTCCCCTTTCTCGCCTCCCTGTTCGGCAAGCGACCCGCGCCAGCGCCGCGTCGCGTGACCGTCGCTGCTCCCGCTCCGAGCGCGCCCGATTCGGCGTCGGAGCGCGTCAGGGGAGCGAGCGAACGTGCCGTAGCGGCCCGAGCGGAACGGGTCGAAGCGGCCGTGGCTTCGACGACGCACGCGGTGGCAGCAATCGTCGAACCGACTTCCACCACCGTGACGCCTTCGGGACGCCGCGTCTCGCGCGTGATCTCGCTTGACACGCCGCCGATGCCCGAGGGAGCGTTGGCGCTCAGTGAGCAGTTGCGCGAGACGTTGGCCTCCGCGCTTCGCCGGCTTGAGGCCACGCTCGACGACAAACAGCGCGTGACCGATGCCGGCGCGCTGCTGCGCGAACTCTCCGGCGATCCTACCGGGGCGATTCGCCAGCTGCCCATGGCCGCCCAGAAGGCGCTCGGCCTGCTCAGCCAGGATCCGAGCAACGCCCAGTTGACGGACCACTTCGAGCGCGATCCCTCCATCACCCAGGCGATCCTGCAGCAGGCCAACGGCGCCTTCTACAATCCGAGCGGCAGGCGCATCGTCGCCCTCGGCGAGGCCATCAAGCGCCTTGGCCGGAGCGGCGTGAGGAACGTGCTACTGCATCAAGCCGTGCAGGGCATGGTCTGCCGCCCCGGTGGCGAATACGACGCGATGGTCACCAAGGCGTGGACGCACATGGTGCGCACGGCCCAGGTGGCGCGCGCGATCGCCCCTGCGTTCGACGTCGAACGGGAACAGACCTTCGCACTCGCCCTGCTGCATGATGCCGGCAAGCTGGTCGTGTTCGATCGCCTCGCGGCGCTGCGCAGTCGGTTGCGGCGGTCGCCGAACATCGAGCGCACGATCATCCGGCGGGCATTGCGCCTGATCCACGAGCCGATGGGTGGACTCGGCGTGCTCGCGTGGGGACTGGGCCTCGAGTCAGCACGCGCGGTGGCGACGCACCATCGCGAACCGGTGCCGACCGAGCGCGAC
>JANYHJ010000089.1 GCA_025359135.1 Gemmatimonadota bacterium
GATGGCCGCGCGCCTGGGCGACACGATCACGGCGCGGACCTGGATCGGCACGGTGGACTCGCGCCGCTTTGAACGGCTCACGGAGATCGTGCGCGATGCGGACGGCGTGGTGCTGCTGCGCGGTCGCACCGAGTGGTGCCTGGTGCGGCGTGACACCGGCAAGCTCGTGCGCATACCGCCTGAGATTCTCGCCTGCTTCCCCGAGCCGGAAGAAGCGTCGGTCAGCCCCGAGTGAAGCTGCGCGCCGCACGGCGCGCGACACCCCCTTACTCGTACCGCCGTGCGTCGATCGGGTTCATCGCGGCCGGCGCACTTGGCGCTCCCGGCGCGGCGCCAGACACCGCATCGCCCGCGACCGGTGCCGCCGGTACCTCCGCCTGGCGCGCGGGCTAGTCCTCGCCCTCGTCCAGTGCCTCGTCGTGTGCGCGCTTGAACTCGGCGAGCACGTCGGCGGCAATGGGCCGCACCTTGATGACGGCGTCCTTGGCGATGGTCACCGTTCCGGGCTTCGCTCCGCGCGGCTTCGACACATGCCGAGCTTCCGTCCAGCCGACGGCCACGACACCCCCGTTACGCGCCTTGCTGTGGTAGGCGGCAATCGATGCGGCAAGTTGAATGGACACCTTGTCGGGCGTGGCATCGTCGCGGGACCTCAGCACCACGTGGCTGCCCGGCATGCCGCTGATGTGGAACCAGAGGTCCTTGGCGCGCGCGAGCCTGATGCTCAGGTAGTCGTTGGCGGCGTCGGTGCGGCCGGCGAGCACGGTCCAGCCGTTCGGCAGGCGGTACGCGAGGAGGTCCTTGGGCAGCGGGCCGTCATTCGGGTTCATGGCGCGACTCCCGGGAGAAAAGAAGCGGCGGCGAAGCTCATGGCGACACGAAGCGCTTCTGCCAATAGCCCACCGGCGTCCACTGACCGAACTTGATGCCGATCTCGGGGAACTCGGCCACCTTCCTGAACCCGAACTTCTCGTGGAGGCGCACGCTAGCGTCGTTCGGCAACGCGATGCCGCCCTGCGCCGTACGGAAGCCCGCGGTGGCCAGTTGCGGCAGCAACACGGCATAGAGCGCACTGCCGATGCCGCGACCGCCCATGTCGTGCGCGAGGTACACGCTGGTCTCCACGGAGAACCGGTAGCCGTGGCGCGGCTTCCACTTGGTGGCATACGCGTATCCCACGAGCCGGTCCTCGTGTTCGGCCACGAGCCACGGCAAGCCGGCGGTGCGCACGTCGCGCATGCGCTCCGCCATCGTCGCCGCCGAGACGTCCTCTTCCTCGAAGGTCACGAGGGTGTGGCGCACGTAGTGATTGTAGATGACCGCCACGGCGGCGGCGTCGCCGTCGGCGGCAAGGCGGATGACGACGTTGGCCGGGACGTGCGCGCTCATCGGGCGGTCTCCAAGGGGTGCGGTCGGCCGCCTGGGCGGTCGGGCGCCGCGGCCTCGTCGAATATCGCGGAGGCGCCGCCACCGGAACAGCTGCGCTCGCGCCATCTACGTCTTGCGTGCGATACCCCGCGCGGGTGACGACGGCGAGACTTCGTCTCGGGCACACCTCGTGCCCGATCGCCGTCTGCCGCCCGAGGCATCCTGACTCCGACACCACCGCGCGTGCCATTCATTCCCACCGAGCGTCCCGTGCAGGTGGTGCGCCTGGACGTCTCGATGGCCACGCTCTTCAAGCTCGTGCTGGTGCTGGCCGGCCTCTGGTTGCTCGGACAGCTCGCCTCCGTGCTGCTCGTGCTGGTGGCGGCGCTCTTCATCGTCGGCACGCTGAGTCCGGTCATCGCGTGGTGCGAGTCGCGGCGGGTGCCGCGCGGCCTCGCGATCGCGCTGGTGTTCACGGCGCTCGTCGTCGCCACGGTGCTCGTCATCGCGCTCACGATCCCCGAGTTGATCGATCAGGTCCGGCAGTTGCAGGCGGAGGAGCCGGAGTGGCGCGCGCGCGCCGTCACCTGGCTCGCGCGATCGCCCCTCACAGCACCGCTGGCCGAGGCCCTGCGCACGGCGCGCTTCGGCGCCATGGTCGACATCACGCCGTCGTCGGCGCTCGCGTTTTCCACGCGCATCGGCGGGATCCTCGCCTACAGCATGGCCTCGATCTTCCTCGCCCTGTACGGACTGATCGACCGCGACCGGCTGCGCGGCGGGCTCTTCGCGGTCATTCCGCGTGAACAGCACATGCGGTTCACGCGGGTCCTGCTCAACCTCGAGACGATCGTCGGCGGCTACATCCGCGGGCAGCTCGTGACGAGCGGCCTCATGGCCGCCTTCATGTTCGTGCTGCTCGAGCTGTGCGGCGTGCCGAATGCGCTGGCCCTCGCGGTCTTCGGTGGCATCGCGGACGTGCTGCCGTACATCGGGCCCTTTCTCACGATCGGACCCGCCTTCGCGGCCTCGCTCGGACGGGGGCCCGCCATCGTCGGCATCGTGCTGGTCGCGATGCTCGCCTACGAGGAGTTCGAGAGCCGCGTCCTCATTCCCGTGGTCTACGGGCGCGCACTCCGGCTGCCGTCATCCGTCGTGATGTTCGCGCTGCTCGTGGGTGCCACGCTCAAGGGCGTCGTTGGCGCCCTGCTCGCGCTGCCAGTGGCGGCCGCCATCCTCATGCTCGTCGATGAGCTGCGCGTCTCGCTGCCTGGACAGCCCGCAACGGCTCCCGGTGGCGATCAGGCCTCACGCGACGCCCACGGCGAGGCGCTCTACGCGGACCTCACCGACGGCATGCCCGCCGAGCAGGCTGCGGCCATTGCCGTCGAGCTGTCCGAGACGCGAAAGCGCGATAGTGCCGCCATCGCCCGCGTCGACGCCGATCCGGTTCCGTGATTCCCGCGCGTCGTTTTCCCACGTCCCCGGCATCGCCAGAAAGAACCGCCGTCCTGATCAGGCGCGCGTCTTGACCACCATCACCACGATGCCCGCAACCAGCGGCACCGTGGCCACGATGCCCCAGACGAGCCACCGCTTCGCGTCGCGCCAGTAGGCGGCCGGAATCTGGCCGCCGTCGGCGAAGGCGCGCGCCATCCGTGCCTGCCGCACCTGCGCGGGCAGCAGGATGCCGACCCAGATCAGCCCCGACGCCAGGAACAGCAGCTGGCCCCACACGAGCCAGGGCTGCGTGAACAGGGCATACCCCGCCACGATGGCCGCGCCGTAGCCGCCCACGATCGTCAGCACGATGCCGCCGAGCGTGAAGAGCCAGTCGGCCCACGTCACGAGGTACTGCGCGTGCGCGATCAGCCGCGCATCGCGCGACCGATCGGCCATCACCTTCCAGAAGGCAGTGACGGTGACGTTGCCGATCAGCAGCACGATGCCGACGATGTGGAGAATTGTGAACGTGGCGTAGGACATGGCGCGCGAAATCTAGGGTGCCGCACGAGCGGCCGACGCACCGCTGGCACGCACCCGCCACCGCCCGCCGCCACCCACCGCGCGCGCTCCGTTCGGCGATCGAAGCGCACGGCGTCTTCGTCGGCGAGCTCCTCATCTATCCGCGCTCCGGCGCCCCGGTCTGGGCCGACGTCGTGCTCACGCCGCTCGCGGACCCGCCGGCAGGGCGCGCCCTGCTCGTCCTGCGCGACCTCACCGCGCGCCGGGCCGCCGAAGTCGCCCTCGCGGGCGAGGGAAGCGAAGACCGCCTCATCCTCGACCGGATCCAGGCAGGCGTCGTCGTGCATCGCGCCTCCACCGACATCGTCTACGCGAATGCCAAGGCCACCGAGTTGCTCGGCATCTCCTACGACCGGCTGCTTGGCGTCGTCAACACCGACCCGCGATGGATCTTCTGCGACGAGTCCGGCGAGACGCTCACTGTCGACCGCTATCCGGCGAGCATCGCGATCCGCACCGGCCGGCCGCTCCGCGACTACCTCATCAACGTGCGCCGTGACAGCGACCAGAAGATCATCTGGGCCATGTGCAACGCGTTTCCGGTCATCGCGGCCAACGGCACCGTGTCCGAGGTGATCGTCAGCTTCACCGACGTCACCGCCCTCAAGGAGACCGAGCGCGCCTTGCAGAAGTCCGAGGAGCGGCTGCGCCTCGTGCTGCAGGCGTCGCAGCATGCGCCGTCGGATACGGACCTCGTCACGGGCGACGTCTACCACTCCGACAGCTGGTTCGAGATGCTCGGCTACCGACGCGGCGAATTGCAGGAGGACCGCGAACTCTGGGTCCGTCTCCTGCACCCGGCCGATCGCGCCGAGGTCACGGCCACGTTGCAGGCCGTGCTCGACGGACTCGAGACCACGTACGAGCTTGAGTTCCGCATGCGGCACAAGGACGGTTTCTTCGTGCAAGTGCTCGCGCGCGGCTTCGTCAAGCGCAGTGTCACCGGCAAGGCGCTGCGGGTCTCGGGCACCAACGCCGACGTCACGGAGCGGCGCGCCCTCGAGGCGCAGTTGCGCCAGTCGCGGAAGCTCGAGGCCCTCGGCCAGCTCGCCGGCGGCGTGGCGCACGACTTCACAACATGCTCGCCGTCATCACGGGCAACCTCGAACTGCTCCAGGGCGCGCCGGATGCGGCGCAGGGCGCCCAAAATCGTATCGACGAGGCGCTCCTCGCCATCGAGCGCGCGGCCGACCTGACGCGTCGGCTGCTCACCTTCCCGCGCCAGCGTCCGCAGCGGCTCGAGGTCGTCGACGTCGGTCAGGCCCTCTCCGACCCGCACCAAGTGCTGCGCCGCCTCATCCGCGAGTCGATCGTGATCGAGGCCACCTGTGCGCCCGACCTTCCGCGCATCCGCGTCGATGCCGCGCTCTTCGAGAACGCGCTCTTGAACCTCGCGATCAACGCGCGCGATGCCATGCCGGACGGTGGACGCCTCGACTTCACCGTCCAGCGCGCACAGGTTGGTGCACACGACGTGCCCACCGGCATCGAGCTCTCACCCGGCAGCTACGTGCGCATCACGGTGCGCGACAGCGGCGTCGGCATGTCACGCGACGTCCTCGAACGCGCGTGCGAGCCCTTCTTCACCACCAAGACCGTGGGGCAGGGCACGGGCCTCGGGCTCAGCATGGTCTACGGCTTCATGCGCCAGTCCGGTGGCAACATGGCGCTGGAATCGGCGCCCGGTCGCGGAACCGCCGTGCGCCTCTACTTCCCGGCGGTTGCCGCGCCCGCGAGCAGCGCCAGCACGGCTGGCGTCGCGCAGCTGGTGGCGATGCCGGCGCGCAACGCCGTGGTGCTCGTCGTCGAGGATGACCCTGACGTCCGCCGCGACTGCGTGCGCGGCTTGCAGGGGCTCGGCTATGCCACCCTCGAAGCGAGCAACGGTCCGGAGGCCATCGCGGCCTTCGCGCAGGCGCCGCGGCTCGACGTGCTCGTCACCGACGTCGTCATGCCCGGCGACATGAACGGCCCCGCCGTGGCCGCCGCCATGCGCGCGCACCATCCCCGGATCAAGGTCATCTACATGTCCGGGTACCACGGCGACAGGCTCGCGAGCGAGCCGAGCCGCGATGGCTATACGCTGTTGAACAAGCCGTTCCGGATGCAGGAGCTGCGCGCCGTGATGGAACGGGTGTTGGCGTAGCGCCGCGACCTCAGCCCGTCAGCTCCTTGAGCGCGAGGTGCGCCTTGAGGATGCGCAGCACGAGCGCCATGCCGCTGTCGCCGTTGGCAAAGATCACCATGCCGCGACGCGAGCCTGGCAGCAGCACGATCAGCGTCTTGATGCCCGGATCGGAGCCGGTGTGCAGGAGGATCGTGCGATCGCTCGCGGGCCCCGTCATCACTTCCCACCCCAGCCCCATCGACTCGTTCGACTTCCCCTCGAACGGCACCTGAGCGCGAGTCATCTCCGCGAAGAGCGCCGGCGACAGCGCGCGTTGCTGCAGCACCCACGCGCCGAATCGGCTGTAGTCGTCGAGCGTCGTCACCAACCAGTCGGCACCGCTGGGGCTGGACATCGGGCGCTTGGTGACCGCGACGGGCGCGCCCGCCGTGTCGTGTCCCATCACGAAGCGGCGCTCGTCCGCCACCAGGTTCCAGCCATACGTCGTCTCGCGCATGCCGAGCGGAGCGAAGACGAGCGAATCCGAGAGCTGCTGGATCGTGCGCGCGCTCAGCGCTTCGAGCGACCGCCGCAGGTACTCGAACCCTTCGCCCGAATAGCCGAGCTTCGTGCCCGGTGCGGACACGAAGGCGAGCCGCTCCCCCGGGAGTTGCCAGCGCCAGTTCGGGAAGCCGGTGCGATGCGTGAGGATCAGGCGCGCGGTGAGCTGCGAGTGCCTGGCGTCTCGCTGCAGGTCGGGGTCGACCCAGTACGGGTCGAGCGAGGCATCGAGGGCGAGCGCGCCGGCATCCACGAGTCGCAGCGCCGTGAGCGCCACGACCGGCTTCGTGAGTGACGCGACGTTCCAGAGCGCATCGCGGGTGAGTGGAACATTCGCGTTGTTGACGCCGAACGCGCGTTGCGCCGTCACCCGTCCACCCTCGAGCACCGCCACGGCCGCACCGGGCACGCGCGTTTCCTCAAGCCATCGCGGAATGCTGTCGAACACGGCCGTCGCGACAACCGTCGTCGTCATCGCACTCGAGGGAGGCGCTGGATGACACGCACCGAGCGAGGCCAAAACGGGGAGGAGTCGGACGACGAGCGGGCGCGGGGTCACGAGAGCGGGGTCCATGAGGGAGCGATCGGTCCGGGGGGCCGGACTTGATACGACAGTCGTGGGCGTTCGTTGGTTTCAACGTTGACCCGTCGCACCCCGACGCAATCCCCACTTGGGCGTACGCCGTTGGCACGATGGGGAGCGTCCGCGGACCGGCCTAGCTTTCCGGCATGACTCAACCCGGGCCATCCCCCGATTCGGAACGGACGATCACCGTCGCGCTCGTGGGAGACAACCGCATCTCCCGTGATGCGCACGCTCGCCAGATCGAGGCGGCACCCGACCTCACCGTCGTGTCGGCCGAAGCGACGCTGACCGAGGGCATGCTGAATGACAAGCAGCCCGACGTGGTGCTCGTCGAGGCCAACACCGAGTCGCTCGTGTCCGTTCGCGATGCGGTGACCACGCGGCGCGTGCTGCCCGATGCGAGCGTGGTGATCACGGATCTCGGGCCGGCCAATGAGGAAATCGCGAGCTTCGTGAAGGCGGGCGTCGCGGGGTTTGTCCTCAAGGAGGCGACGGTCACGGAACTCGTGGACACGGTGCGTGAGGTGGTGGACGGGGATCACGTGCTCCCCGACGCGCTCACCAATCCGCTGTTCCTGCAGATCGCGCGCGAGGGCATCGATGTCGACGGCGTCGAGGCGCGCGCACCCACGGATACCCTTGCCGGCGTCGGGTTGACCACCCGTGAACGCGAGATCGTGACGTGCCTCGGCAAGGGGATGTCGAACAAGGAGATCGCGGCCACGCTTCACATCACCACGCACACCGTCAAGGCCCACATGCGCAACGTGATGCAGAAGTCCGGGCTGCACTCGCGCGTGCAACTGGCCATGCGCGCGAAGTCGTTCGGCGACGGCTAGCGCAGCGGCGTCAGGATGGTCCGCACCTGCGCGAGCGATGCGCTCCAGAGCGACGGCTGCTCGGGATCCGCGAACACCGCGGCGAAATCTTCCGGGGCGAACGCGCGCGCGAGGCGCGCCGCATAGTTGGTGCGCAGCACGCGCACATAGTGGTCGACGTGGTAGTCGCGCGGGTCCGCGACGCGCGCGACCTCATCTTCGTCGCGCTCCGTCACGACGCCCCCAGCGCCCGCCGCCGTTCGATACACGCGCACACGGTCGCCGACACTCCATGACGTACGCCCGCTCGCCATCAGCGCCTCGTAGGCGAACTCGCGCCGCTCGTCTCGGCTCGCTGCGTACGCGGCAGGCGCCTTGGTCAGGCGCACCTTGGACGACACGTCGCGCGTGGGCAACGTCCGGTCGCGGAGCGCGAACACCGTCGCGACGTAGGCCGCGCGCACCCCCTCGATGTCGCCCGCGAGCAGCGCACCCACCGCCTGTTTCAGGAACGTCTCGCCGAACGGCTCGGCGCGGCTCGACCGGAAGGCCACGCCGCGCAGCAGCAGCTTCCCGTCGTAGGTCAGCAGCGCGTAGTTCTTGGGCTCGTGCGAGAGCATCGCGGCGTAACGCCCCTCGAACTCGAGCGAGACGAGCGGAGGCAGCAGTGCGGCCACGACCTCCACCACGCAGCGTTCGTCCGCTTCGCTCCAGCTCTCCGGCACCGCACCATAGACGCCGTCGGTGTCGGCTTCGAGCAGCGTCACGCCGCGCGCCGACAGTTCGCGGCAGAGCAGCTCGAGCAACTCCCGCCCACGTCGCGTCACTTCGTTGGCCGCGTCGACGTCGGCAAAGCGCGTCAGCCCGCCGCCCGCTGCCAGGTATCCGTACGCGGAGTTGACGACGATCTTCATCGCCGCCGAGATCGCTTCCTGCGTGAACCGTTCGTTGGAACCCGCCGGGAAGCGCTTCGCCTCGGCCTTCGCCGCCAGTCGCTGCCGCACGAGGCCGTCCACGAGGGCGAGCAGGGCGCCCAGGTGATCGCGCTTGGGGCCGATCGCGTACGCCCGCATCAGCGACGGATAGAGCGACGCGACGTCCGCCTTGATCACGCGATGCGCGACACCCGAGGCGAACAGGTGGAGCGCCGCGCCCTGGTGGAGCGTGGCTGGTGCGTCCGCATGTGCGGGCAAGGCTTGCCCGGCCCGCAGGTAGGCGCGCACGAGCAGCGGATCGATCACGCCGGTGGCCGCGCCCGCGTCGGCCAGCCGCTCGTAGCGGCGTGGCGCCATGCGCGCGAGCGCGAACGACGATCCGCCGAGCACGCGCGCGAGTCCCGCGACCTCTTCCACGTCGGACGCGGCGTACGAGCGCACGCGATCCGGATCCGTCTGGTACACGGAGAAGATGCGGTCCCCACGAATCTCGATGCGTCCCTCGCGCGCGAGCCCGAAGTGACGCGCCACCACCTTGAGTCCGTGCCCCGGCAGGTCGCGCGCCGAGAAGTCGTGACGGCGCACGGCGTCGAGCGTGTCGATCAGTTCGCGGCCCGGAATCACGTAGCGCACCCGGCGCGATGGATCATCGGTGCGGGGTGTGCCGCGCTGCGCCGCGCGCTCGAGCAGTCCTGCGCGCCCGATGCGCGCCAGAGCGAGCGATACTCCAACCTTCCGCGCGCGCGTGGCGAGGAAGGGCAGGTCGAAGCCGTGGAGGTTGTGGTTCTCGATCACGTCCGGATCGGCTTGGACTATCGCGCTCACGAGTCGACGGATCAGGTCCGCTTCGGCGGCGTCGTCGCGCCCCGTTGCCTCGAGCAGCGTCGTGTTTCCCTGGCAGTCGCGCACGGCCGCCCTGAACATCCGCTCGCGCCGCGGATCGAGGCCTGTCGTCTCGAGGTCGAACTGCAGCCGGTGCAGCTGGTCGAAGGCGAGATCACGGAAGTAGGTGCGGCCCGTCTGCACGAGGTACTGCTCCTCGCTCGGCAGGGCGAGCACCGCATCGTCACCGAGCTCGCGCACGTGAGCCACGCGCGTGCCGCGTCGCGCGGAGGCGCCGCGGAGAAGCGCGGTCGAGAGGTCGCGCAGGTCGGGTGCGCTCACCATGAAGCGCAGCGCACCCGGGCCGTCCAGTTCGCGCCACCAGACGCGACCGTGCGTTGCGCCATCGGGCTGCAGTGCGTCGCCGAGGTGACGCAGATCGTCGAGCCGGTCGAGGAGCATCCACGGACGGAAGCGTTCGGCCTCGCGCACGAGGGAGTGGTCCGCGCCGACGCGCCGCCAGATGGTCGCGCGACCGTCGGGCGTGGCCCACACGGAAACGATGCCCGGCGTGGAATCCCATCCCCAGAGCCACTCGTCGGATGGGGCGGGGATGGTCGAGGGAGTGGCGATGGACGTGATGCGAGGTTCCGTGAGAAGATCGTGAGGCGCCCGCGCCGAGGGCAGCGAGGCGCGCCCCTTCAGTCCGTCGTGAGGGCCCGCAGGCTCACGAGCTTCGCGACGAGGGCGCGCACGTCATCGCGCGTCGTCTCGAATTCTACGCCCCCGGCACGCACGGTGCCGCTGTGGGCTTCGACGAGCGAACCCACGCGCAGTCGCTCGCCCGAGTTCACGCGCTCGAGCAACGCGAGCACGTGCGGGCTTGCCGCCACCTGCAGCGCGTGGCCGTTGGCCGACACCACGAGATTGTCGTCGTCGGCATCCACCCAGAGCATCGGAAAATCCCCCGAGCCCGAAACGACCATGTCGTCCGCCAGCGTGAGGCCCTCGCGCGGACGCGGCGGTCGCGTAAAGCCGAAGCCGGTGAGCGTGTTGAGCGCACCGACGCGCAACGCGTGCCGAAGCGCGCGATCGGCCGACACGTCCTCCAGCGAAGCCACGGCGTCCTCGACCATCGCATCCACGCGCTCGACAGCGCCGCGCATGTCACCCGGGAAGGCGTCGAGTGCTCGTGTGCGTCCGGCCTCGGCGTGGTGCGCGCCGACCAGTCCTGCTGCGCGCGCCATCACCGCCGCCGTCGGTCGCGGTTCCATGAAGAGCGCCACGCTCACCGCCGACGAGAACCCGCCGTCCACCGATTCGCCGATGTGCCAGTAGTCCGACGGCCAGAAGATGATGTCGCCGGGATTGGCGTCCATCACGATCGCGTCGGCGTTGTACGCCTCGTAGTCGAGCCGGTGCGTGAGGTCCGGCTTGCCGCGGAAGTAGGCATCGGGCCAGGTGCGCATCCGCTTCGCGCCTTCGACCACGAACATGAAGTTCGCCGACGATCCACGATGCAGCCCGAACGGGGTACGGTCGTAGTTGCCGAGGAAGACGGTGGCCTTGGCGGCGTCGCCGGGCAGTCCCGTGTGCTGGTAGAGTCCGCGCAGGAAGTCGCGCAGTCGCAACCAGAGGGTCGCGTCGTAGGCCTGAGCGTCCTCCACCACGAGGCCGAAGCGCGCGCCACCGAGCAGCTGGGTGATGCGCGCCATGTAGCCGGTGCTGCCGCCGTCGGCATGCTCGGGCAGGTAGCGTGCGACGTCTGCCAGCATGCGTGTGTGCCCGATACAGAACTCGAGCGAGACCGACGCGTCGCCGGCGCGGAACCGATCGCTCGCCTCGACCATGGCGTCGAAGAGCTCGGCCGGCGTCGCCAGCGGCGTCGCGAACGGCTGCTCGATGACCGCGCCCACGCGCTCCCAATGCGTGGCATGAAACGACGACCAGAACGCGTCGCCCAGTGCATGGCCGCTCGCGGCCCGCGTGGGCGCGACGCGATGCACATCCGCCGCCATCAGGCTCGGCGGCATGCGCACATCCGGATCACGGCGTGCGAATCGGATTCGAGATGCCGCCCGGGAGCGTCGCGGGCTTGATGCACGGGTCGAGCGTCGGCTTGATGCACGGAATGATGCTCCGGATCGTCGCGCCGCCGGACACATCGTCGGTGGCCGAGGGCTGCGCCGGCAGGTCCTTCACGTGAGAGCGCTTGGCGCGGGGGGTGGCGTCGTCAGAGGGCGTGGGCATCAGGAGCTCCGCATGGGGGTGGAACGGGCGACTGCGCACGTGGGATGAATGCGCGCGCCTTGGCACACGCGCGCTCACGCGGCACGCGTAGGTCAGTGGCCGCGAATCGGGTTCGTCACTCCGCCGGGCAACGTTGCCGGCTTGACGCACGGATCAATGGCGGGTTTGAGACACGGTTCCAGACCGCGGATTGTCGCGCCGCCCGCGACGTGCTCGGCGTCCATGGGCTGCGCGGGGAGGTCTTTCACGTCGCTGCGCTTCGTGCGCGGCGTGGCGTCGTCGGATGCTGGTGACATGGCGGCCTCAGTGTCCCTTGATGGGCGTCGAGATCGTGCCGGGCAGCCCCGCCGGCTTCCAGCACGGATCGATGGCCGGCCTGACGCAGGGCTCGGCGCTCCGGATCGTGGCGCCGCCCGACACGTCATCCGGGCTCGCGGGTTGCGCGGGCAGATCCTTCACATCGGAGCGCTTGGAGCGGGGCGCGGCGTCGTCGGACGATGCAGACATTGGCGACCTCGGGGGTGGCGGCGGACGCCATGGCGCGTGCAGCTCGAGCTGCGCAGAAGGGCCATGACGTGACGCTCAACCTGCCGCTTCCAGCCTGGGTTTGTCAGTGGGGAGTGTCACAATCCACTCCCCACAGGGAAATCTTCACGCCATCGTCTGCGCGTATGCCACCAGCTGGTCGAGCGCCGTCCCCCACCCCTGGTGGAAGCCCATGGCTTCGTGCGCCTTGCGCCGCGCTTCGTCCGAATGAAGCGCCATGGCCGTGTAGTTCGTGCCCTTGCCATGCTTGGCAATCGTGATCACGGCCGTGAAGGGACCCACGCCATGGCTCGCCGAGTCCGGGGCGGCAGCTGGCGCGGGCCGGTATCCGGGCAGCAGCGCGTCGGTCCACGCCAACCGCTCGCCTTCGATGACCTCGAGGTAGCAGCCCACGTTCGGGAACTTCTCGCCCTCGGGCGACTGCATCACCGTGTGGAACCGTCCGCCGGGCCGCAGGTCGATCTCGCACTCGACGGTCTTCCACGGCAGCGGGCAGAACCACGGCATCAGGTGCTTGGGTACCGTCCACGCCTTCCAGACGAGTGCGGGCGGCACGTCCACGGTGCGCGTAAGCACGAGGTCGAGCGCGGGATCGGGGATGTACACGAACGGTCGCGACATCACGCGGTCTCCTTGAGGGTCAACAGGTAGCGATCCAGTTGGTCGAGCCGGGTCTCCCACAGCGAGCGCTGCTTCGTCAGCCACGACTCGGCGCTCTTGAGGGCGCGCGGCGTCAGCTCGTACGTACGCACGCGCCCCGCCTTGCGGCTTCGGACGAGGCCACTCTGCTCGAGCACGCCGAGGTGCTGGGTGAACGAGGGCAGGGCCATGCGGAACGGCTTGGCGAGGGCGCTGGTCGAGCGGGGCCCCTTGGCGAGTCGCGCGAGCACGGCCCGGCGCGTGGGGTCGGCGAGCGCCTGGAAGACCTGGTCGAGCTGCGCATGATGGTAAGGCATGAGCCTGACCATAGCGCGCCCAAATACTGAGGTCAAGACCTAACTATTGTCTGGCGTCGACCGGGTGCGTGCGGCGGCCGCCCGGGCGTGCTGCGCTATTCCGGCCGTTTCGTGCGCGGTTGCACGTTGCCCAGCAACCCCTCCACCTGGCGCCCCACGATCGCGGCCAGCTTGGCCGGCGACGCCCCGCGCTCCACCGGGTCGCGCAATACCTCCGCCACCAGCAGCACCCCCGCCCCCAGTGCCGCGCTGAACTGCGCCTCCTGCGGCAAGGCGAGCAGCTCCGCACGACAGCGGTCGCCCAGCACCTTCGACAACTCCGCGCCGACCCGGTCGGCGAACTCCATCGGATCCGTGGCCACGTCCGATCGCTCCGTGTATGAGTACGACTACTTCACCACCGGTGCGTCCACGCCGACCTTGAGCTGCCGCTCGTACTCGGCCGCGTCGAACTGCCCGAGCGATTGTGCAATCAGGCCGTGCGCCAGCGTCCACGCCTCGTGTCCGCTCACGCGCACCTTCTTGCCCGTGCCATTGGGCCCGGTGTTCGTGCCACTCAACGTCCAGTGGTATTCGGCGTGGCCGTCGCTCGTGAGCTTGACGCTGTCCATCGCCACGATCATGTCCGGGAAGGCGGTCATGAATCCTTGCGCCGACGCCGTGATCGCCTCACGACCGACGGACGGCGTGCCCGCGTTGATCGTCAGAGATCCGTCGGCCCCGAAGTGTGCGGCCACCTTCGACGCCGTCTGGCTGCACCATGCGGCGGTGTAGTCGGTCGCGAAGGCGCGGAGTTGGGCGTCGGTCATCGGTGTCTCGGTGGAGGAACAGCCGGCCACGAGGCCGAGCGTGAGGGGAAGGGCGCTCGCGAAGCGCCGCGCGCGACTCATGGTTCGCGCACCTTGTCGATCCAGCTGTCGCCCGTGATCATGCGGATCGGCTTGCCCGGTTCCTCCACGAAGCGCACCTCCTCGCCGGCCACGCCGCCGCCCGTCGGCGCCGTGTAGCGGAACCGTCCGCCGCCCAACGGCACGAGCGTCACCGAGGTATCGATGCGCGCTGCGTTCGGCGACATGATCACGAGGCGCTCCTTGAGCAGCACCACGTGCGAGTCACCGCCTCGGCCACGATACAGCCCCGCAAAGCGCGACCACGAGGGATCCCACGCGACCTCGATCGGCTTCTGCTTCGCGGCCTTGGCCACCGCCTTGCCCACCGTGCCCATGAGTTGCTGCGCGATGTCCGATGGATTCGAGTCGACCGTGTTGGTGAGCACGATGACGCCCACCCTGTCGTCGAGCTGCAGCGACGTGAAGGTCGTGTTGCCCGGATAGCCGCCGCCGTGGCCCACGTACGTGCGGCCGTCGATGCGCTGCACGTCGAAGCCAAGCCCGGAACCCGCGGTCCAGTTCTCCTCGACCGAGCGGATGCGGTGCATCTCGCGCCACGACCCGGCGCTCACGACGTTGGCGCCGCCACGCTGCCCGCGGCGGAAGTTGGCCGAGACGAACTTGGCCATGTCGTCCACGTTCGACGTGATGCCGGTGGCCGCCGCCATCCCCTTCGCGTCCACGAACGGGAGAATCTCGCGCGACCCGTCGGGCATGCGGCGCCCGTACGGCACGGTCAGGCCCGGCACGTTCCTGTCGACGCTCGAGTTGGTCATGGCGAGCGGCGCGTAGATGTGCCGTTCGACATAGTCCGCCCACTTCTCGCCGCTCACCTTCTCGATCACGAGACCGGCCACGGCGTAGGCGAGGTTCGAGTACTTCCAGCGCACCGACGGCGCGAACGCCGCATGGCGGTCCGCGTAGAGGTGCTGCAGCTCGCTCTCGGTGGGAAAGGCGTACGAGGTCCAGTGGTCGCCGGCCTCACGCTGCAACCCGGAGCTGTGTGACAGCAGCTGCTCGACCGTCACCTGTCCGTCGTCGTCGCCAGCCGGCTTGGCCTTGAACCACGGCAGGTACCGGGACACCGGATCGTCGAGCCGCAGCTTGCCATCCTCGCGCAGCTGCATCATCGCGATCGCGGTGAACAACTTGCTGTGCGACGCCATGCGGAACTTGGTCTGCGGCGTCATCGCCACCTTGTTGGCGACATCGGCATAGCCGAAGCCGGTCGACCAGACCAACTGCTGGTCGTAGACCACGCCGATCGCGATGCCAGGCAGCCCGCGATACGCGATCTGTCCGTTCATCCACGCCGAGAAGAGTCGTTCGGCGCCCTGCACGTCGGGATCGGTGGCGACCTTCGAGTCGGCCGACTGCGCCCCGAGTGGAGGAACGGCGAGCAGGAGCGCGAAGGCTGCTGCGCCGAACACGGCGCGAAGAAAGCGTCGCGAAACGATCGGTCGGCTGGTGGACACGGTCATGAGAACCTCGCAGGAGGAAACGCGCGGAACCGTTGGGGTCACGGTGCACTCCGCGCTGGAAGGTGCGCCTTCGGAACCTTGAGCGCCATCGAACCCGCCACGGTCACCACCTCGTACTCACCTACGGCGTTGATCATGAGGTGCGCGGCCCACGGTTCGAGCTTGTACTCCTCGGTGAGCCAGCGGACCATGTCGGTCGTCGCCACTTTAAGCGCGTAGTCGAGCGTGCTCACGAATTCGCGCTGGCTCCCGACCGCGATCACGTAGTCGGCGTTCTCCACGCGCGGGTTGGTGAGCCGCGCGTTCTTGCGCACCTCGACGCTGAACTCGACGTCCATCGAGGTCTCGAGCCCGGCGCCCGACGGCTCGCCGTCGGCCATCAGCGCGTGCCCATCGCCCATGAAGAGCAGCGCACCCGGATGGAACACGGGGAGCCAGAGCGTCGCCCCCTCGCGTACCTCATTGAAGTCCATGTTGCCGCCATAGCTGTCCGACGGCCCGGATGTCGGCGCAAAGTCGCCGGCCGGTGCCACGCCGACGACGCCGAGCATCGGCTTGGCCGGAAACTCCATCCTCGCCACCGCGCTCTGCGGTTCGCGAAGCCGCGCCACACTCCGCGCGAGATCGAGGTCCCAGAGCAGCAGGTTGGGACGGTTCGGCCGCACCGTGCCCGGCTTGTACGCATTCGGATAGAGCTTCTCGACGGCGTCGGGGAGCAGCGCAAACGTGCCGATCCGGTAGAACGACCACGCCGTGGGCCGGTTCAGGCGGATCCTCCGGAAGTGCACGGCAATCGCGTCGCCGGGTTCGGCGCCCTCGATGAAGAACGGGCCGACCATCGGGTTCGACGCCGCCGCGCGCTGCACGTCGCGCTCGTCGTACCCCGTCGCATCGAGCGTCTTCGTGATCACGACCTCGCCCGGTTTGATGCGCTGCACCACGGGATGCCGATGGTCGAGCGTGTTCCAGTTGGTATCGGGTGTCACGCGATACGTGATCGGCGCGGACGCCTGCGCGAGGGCGCTCGTGGTGGCGAGCGCGATGCTCAGCACCGCGACGAGCCCGCGGCGCAGTGGATGATGGCGAATGGACATGGAGTGCACGATCGTGAGGGAAGGGGACACCACGCTACTTCATCGCGTCGAACACCTTCGCGTGCGCGGCGAGCAGTCGCGCCTCGATCGCCGGGTCGGGCGTGGTCGTGTCGACGCCGACATCGAAGGTGCCGCCGAGCAGGATGCCGTCCTTGCGCGGCATCATGTACCCGAAGTCGCCGTGGTAGAGCGTGTAGTCGACGCCCGCATCGGGCTGGATGACCGCGATCTGTCCGCGCGCGGGCAGCACGCCGGCGTCCTTCACGAGCGTGCGCGCGCCAAGTCCCGTGCAGTTGAACACAGTTGCGTGCGGGAGCTGCGCCAGGTCGCGCACCGCTTCCAGCCGGCGGATCACGAAGCGGCCGCCCGCACTGCGTACGTCATCGACGAGCGCGCGCAGGTAGATCGGTGGCTCGATGAGGAGGTCACGCGCCTGCCGCACCTTCGGGGCGTCGAACGGCGTGTCGCCACGCGCGAGATCGTGCATCGGGCTGTTCGCCACCAGGTCCGAGACCCGCGTCTCCACTGACGGCTTGCCGTCGGACGGCTTGCCATCCGAGAGATAGAACGCATCGACCCAGCGCACGCCGTAGCGATCGCCCGCCAGTCGCTGATACGCGTGAAACGACGTGCGCACCGCCACCTCGAGCTGCTGCTCGAAGGCGGCCGTCACCTGATCTTCGGCGATCACGTGCGAGGGGAAGAAGGTCGCCGCCGATGCATTGCTCGTCGTGTGCGGCGGCATCTTGGCCGCGTAGATGGTGACGTCGAACCCTTGGCGCAACAGCAACACCGCCGTCGACAGTCCGACGACGCCCGCGCCGACCACGGCCACCGAGCGCGCCGGTGCGTTGCCCTGCATGAGGTCGACGGCCAGGTTCGCCGTTCCCCAGCTCAGCGTCATCCCGCCGCCGCCGTGCCCGTAGTTGTGGATCAGCTGCTTGCCATCGAGTCGTTCGGCCTCGAGGCGGAAGCCGGCCGCGCGATAGGGTCGCAACCCCGCGTAGGAACGGATCAGTCGTTCCTTGGTGGCCTGCACCGGCACGAAGTGGCGCGTGGCGCCACCCGGCGTACGTCGATCCACGACGTAGCGGCGCGAGTCGCTGCAGGCCGCGAGCCCGACGGCCGCGACGGCCGGCACGGCGACACGCTGCAGCCAATCCCGGCGGGAGAGCGTCGCCGCTTCGTCGATGCGTTCGCTCATGGCGTCCCCTCCTGCATGCGCCCGACGCGTCCCGCGCCAAAGAGCAATCGTCCCGCCTTCGCCTGCGTGTGCGCGCCATTCTCGAGTGTCACCGCGCCGTTCACGAGCACGTAGCGGATGCCGGTGGGCGCCACCATCGCGTTCTCGTACGTGGCGCGGTCGTCAAGCGTTGCGAGGTCGAAGATCGTGACATCGGCCCAGTTGCCTTCCTTGATCGAGCCGCGGCCGGCGAGCCGCATGCGCGTGGCGGGCCATGACGTCTGCTTGCGGATCCCTTCTTCCAGCGTGAGCACGTGACGGTCGCGCACGTAGTGGCTGATCACGCGCACCGCGTTGCCGTACGAGCGCGGATGCGGCAGCCCCGTCTGGTCGAGTTGGCCGAAGGTCATCACCGCGCCGGCATCCGAGCCGATGCTCGTCCACGGGAAACGCAGCGCGGTCTCGATGTCCTGCTCGCTCATCATGTGGTAGATGGCCATCACGCGACCCGTGCCCTGCGCCACGAGGTCCCACGCGGCATCGGCGGGGTCCTTGCCCGTCTCGCGCGCGATCTGCGCGATCGTCTTCTGGTGGTACTTCGCGTTGGCCGGGTTCTGCGCATTCACGAGCACGATGCCGTCCCAGCCGCCCGAGGTTTCCACGATGTTCCACCACCCGGGTGAGCCGGTCACGAGCTCGCGCTTGAGCCGCGCGCGGATCGCGGGATCGGCCAGTCGCTTGAGCAGTGAATCGCGCCCGCCGTCGGCCGCCCATGCGGGGATCGTGGCTTCGAGTCCGGTGCCGCCCGCCGTGTACACGTATAGATCCGCCGCCACGTCCACGTTGCGCGCGCGCGCGGCCTCGACCACCTGGCGCACGCTGTCCATGAGAATTCCCCAGCCCGGCTTGTACGCCACCTTGAGGTGGAACACTTCACCGGGCAGTCCGCCCTCCTCGGCGATGCGAATCAGTTCGCTCACCGACTGCACCACCTCCTTGCCTTCACCGCGGATGTGGCTCGCGTAGATGCCGCCGTACCGGGCTGCCACCTTCGCGAGCTCGATCAGCTCCTCGGTCGTGCTGTATGAACTCGGCGGGTAGATGAGCGCCGTCGTGAGCCCCATCGCGCCCGCGCGCATCGCCGTGTCGACGCTCAGCCGCATGCGGTCGAGCTCGTCGGGAGTGGGCGCCCGGTTGAACGCCTTGAGCACGGCGACACGCGCCTGCGTCGCACTGTAGTAGTTGCCGAAGTTGATCGAGATCCCCTGACGTTCGAGCTGTGCGAAGTACGCATTGATCCCCGACGCGGGCACGGGGAAGCCGCCCTCGCCGCCGACCGCGGTCGTGACGCCCTGGCGGATCTTGTTCTCGGCCAGCCCGTTGCGCGGCAGCACGCCGCCCGACTGGTCCATCATGTCGATCCATCCCGGCGACACGTAGAGGCCGCGCGCGTCGATCTCCTTGGCCGCCGAACCCGTGACCGTGCCGATGCGCACGAACCGTCCGTCCTTGATCGCGACGTCGGCGAGGATCCACGGATTGCCCATGCCGTCGAGCACGCGGCCGTTGCGGATCACGACGTCGTAGTCGGGACCGCGCGCGGGAGCCGGCGTCTGCGCGAGCGCCGCGTGCGCCGCACCGAGGACGAACGCGAAGGTTGCAGCGAAGCGGGACGGACGAGTCATGGCAGGAGCGCGAAGGGGGAAGCGCCGAATAGGCCGCGAGCGGCGGCACGTGTCAAGCACGGCGCGTGGCCACGGTAGACAGCCCGCGCGTCCCTCCGCACCTTACCTCGTCGCACGTCGCGCTTCCTCCACTCCGGCTTGGCCATGCCCCTCCGTCGTCTGACTCGCGCCCTCGCCCTCGCGCTCGTCCTCGCGCCCATCCCGGCGCTGGCACAATCCCGGAAGCCCGCAGCGCCGGTGAGTGTCGTCGAGGCGAGCATCGCCGACCTGCGCACCGCCCTCGAGCAGAAGCGCACCACCTCGCGTGAACTCGTGCGGCAGTATCTCGAGCGCATCGGCACCTACGACGCCAAGCTCCACGCGACCATCACGGTCAACCCGAACGCGCTCGCCATCGCCGACTCGCTCGACAAGCTGCGCGCAGCCGGCATCATCCTCGGCCCGCTGCACGGCGTCCCGGTCGCGCTCAAGGACAACATCCAGACCACCGAGATGGCCACGAGCGGCGGCGTGCTGGCCTTCGCGGACCTCATGCCGCCCTATGACGCCACGATCACGAAAAACCTCAAGGCGGCCGGCGCGATCATCATCGCCAAGGCGCAGCTCACTGAACTCGCCAACTGGACCGCGAGCGGCATGCCCGGCAATTACAACGGACTGAACGGTTACGGCATGAATCCGTGGGATCCGCGGCGCGATCCGCGCGATGCCCAGTTCGATGGGCGTCCGGTGCTCTCGCCCGCGGGCTCGAGCTCAGGGGTCGGCACCAACGTCAGCTTCTGGGGCGGCAACGTCGGCACGGAAACAGCGGGCTCGATCCTCAGTCCGTCGCAAGCCAACTTCCTCGTCGGCATCAAGCCCACCGTCGGTCGCCTCAGCCGCTGGGGCATCATTCCCATCACCGCCGACCAGGACACCCCCGGGCCGATGACGCGCACCGTGCG
>JANYHJ010000118.1 GCA_025359135.1 Gemmatimonadota bacterium
CTTGGATCCGCCACCGAACCAGGCGCGCGCCGGCACTCCGGTCACCACGGGCCACCAGAAGGCGAGGCCGCCCAGCAGCCAGCACGCGTCGATGGCGAAGGCGCCGAGCTGGCTCGTCATCCACGTGTCCACGACCGCAGGTACGTGCGTGGTGACGGTGATGAGGTTGAAGATGACGGCCGCCGCGAGCGGCGCGGTCACGCGATTCAACACGCGACCAGATGGCCGCGCGCCAGCGCCCGCTGCCCACCACGCGATGATCCCTTCGCGCGCGCCGAGCAAGAGCAACGCCGGCGCAATCAGTGCTACGAGCAGGAATTGCAGCGCGTGCGCACTCGCGAGGTAGCCGGCCGCGAGTGGGCCGAGCGGCCAGTCCAAGGCAAGCCAGATGGTGGCAACGCCCAGCCATCCGGTGATGCGGTGGGCGCCCTGATGCGCGGGGTCGCGCGTGAGCCGCGCGTACGTCACCGCGATGATGGCGACCACGAGCCACACGCCGGGATAAGCCGTCCAGCTCCACGTCCAGGCTTTGGTCGAGGCCGAGCACCAGAATTGCATGCGCGAATTCTAGCGCGCGGGGGGCGCTGCGGTGTCGACGTCGGCGTAGGCGATGACGCGCGCCTTGACCGCGATCGTGCCCGCGACCGCGAAGTGGAAGCGCAGGCTGAGCGAGTCGCCGCGCGCATGTGGCCCGAAGCCGGTGATCATCCCGTGTCGTCCACCCGGTGCGAGCCGTTCCGTGGCGCCGGACGCGACCGGCAGTGCGTCGAGCATCGCCATGTCGGGCATCGCGCCGTGCAGCATCACGGTCGCGGTGCTGAGTTCCACGCTCCGCAGCGTGTCGGCCGCGACGGTGGGATTGGTGAACGTGGCGTAGAGCGCCGCGGGCGAGTCGCCGGCGGGCAGCACGACGAAGACGCGCGAGACGGTGAGCGTCTGCGGCAGTTGCGGTGCGTCCTTGGCGCAGGATGCGAGGCCCGCGATACCCACGGCGGTCACGGCGCCCACGAATCGGACCACGCGACCAATTCGAACAGTTCGAACGAACGCGACGGTGAGCCGCACGCCGCGCCAGTTCACGATTCGCCCTTGATCCGCTGCAGCAGCGTCGGCGCGCGCCCGATCAGCCTCGGCAGCGCCTCGACCCATTCCTTCTGCCTGACGCCGAACGGATAGATGAAGCGCGCCGTGTCGTCCGGCTGCCAGACGATCACCTGCGCGCCGTGTCCCACCTCGTACGATTTGTCCGCGTTCGGCACGCCGAACATGGCCGGCGCCACCTGCAGCGACGCCGCGAGCCGCGAGATGTCCTCGACGCTGCCCGTGAGCCCGACGAACGTCGAATCGAAGCTCGCGAGCCAGCGGCGCAGCACGGCGATCGAGTCGCGCGCAGGATCCGTCGTGATGAAGACGAGTGTCGACCGTGCGCGCTCCTCGAACGTCAGGCTCTGCATGGCTGCCGCGATGTTCGCCACGTGCACGGGGCAGACGTCAGGGCAATGCGTGTACCCGAACAGCAGGAAGGTCAGCTTCCCCTTGGTGCGCGCGGCGAAGTCGAACGGCTTGCCATCGGTGGCCAGCAGCGTGAACGCAGGACGTGCGAGCGGCGTCGGCAGCGGGACGGCAGGACCGCCCACCGCACGCGCGCGATCGCCGTTGGCGCAGGCGAGGCCGGCGCAGGTCGCGGCGAAGATGGCGCCGAGCCGCAGCGCACGCGTGATCTCAGGCATGCACCGACGGCGACGTTGCGGGAACACGCGCCGTGATCCAAGCGACGGCGCGCGCGAGTGCATCGCGCGCCTCGGGCAGGTACGGCGTCCACAGTTGCCACACATGTGGCACCCCCGGCCACGTCTCGATCGACACCTCCACGCCCGCCGCGCGCGCCCGTTCGGCCAACCGGCGCGAATCGTCGAGCAGCACTTCGTCGCTGCCCGCCTGGATGACGAGCGGCGGCAGCCCCGCGAGGTCGGCGTACAACGGTGACGCGAGCGGATGCGTCGGCGGCACGCTCCCCAGGTACTCGCGCGCGAACTCCGCGATGCGGCCGCTCGCGAACATTGCGTCGCGGTCGCGGTTGCTCGTCATCGATTCGCCGGTGCCGGCCAGGTCGGTCCATGGCGAGAGCAGGTACGCACCGGCCATGGGCGCGAGTCCGGCATCGCGTCGCGCGAGCAGCAGGGCGAGCGCGAGTCCACCGCCGGCGGAATCACCGGCCACGATGGTGCGCGCCGGATCCACGCCCTGCTCGAAGAGCCACGCCGCAGCGGCCAGCGCGTCGTCGACAGCAGCGGGAAACGGGTGCTCGGGGGCGAGCCGGTAGGCGGGGGCGAAGACGCGCGCCCTGGCGAGGTTGGCGAGCGTCGTCGTGAGCGCGCGGTGCGTCTCCTCGGTGCAGAACACGTACCCGCCGCCGTGCAGATAGAGGATCGTGCGCCCGCCCTCGACCACGCCATCGCGCGGCAGCACCCACTCACCGTGCACCGCGCCATCCGCGACCTTCGTGATGCGCGCACTCTTTGCGCGCGCGTCGCGCAGGGCACGCGGCTGTCCGAAGACGCGACGCAGCAGCCTGGCACCATCGGCGCCCGGCTGCCACTCCTTCCAGCGGCGACGGACCATCACGCGCAGCAGCGCATTGGCGACACTCGCCTGCCAGCTCATGGTGCGCCCCGCATGCGTCCCGTCTTCCGCGCGACCTCGGCGTCGAACTGGTGCGGATCCCAGACCATGCGGATTCCGGCCCAATAGCCGGCGGGCCGCACGCGCTGCAGCAGGTCGAGACCGACGGCGTCGATGCCGACGAGGATACGCTTCTTGTTGGCCACGATGCCACGCACGATGATGTCGGCCGCCGCCGCCGGTGAGGTGCGCGCGACCGAGCGGAACTTCTCCGCGTACATCGCGCGCGCCGCCTCGGGCACGTCGTCGTGATACCGCGCCCGCGCGGCGATGTTGGTGGCCACGCCGCCGGGATGGATCACCGAGACGCGGATCTTCGAGCCCTCGAGCTCATGGCGCAACACCTCGCTCAGTCCGCGCACCGCGAACTTGGACGCGCTGTACGCCGCCTGTCCCGCAGGCGCGACGATACCGAAGATGCTCGACGTGTTGGCGATGTGGGCGTCGGGCTCCGCCTTGAGGTGCGGCAGGAACGCCTTGAGGCCGTAGAGCACGCCCCAGAAGTTGATGCCGAAGAGCCACTCGAAATCCTCGATCGTGTGCTCGTCGAAGGTGCCGTGCGTGGCGACGCCGGCATTGTTGATGAGCGCGCCTACGCGTCCGTGCGCCGCCACGGCCTCGGCGGCCCAGCGGTACACGTCGGCGCGCTGGCTCACGTCGACATGATGCGTGCTCACCGTGACGCCGGCGGCGCGCGCGGCGTCGGCGCTCGACGCGAGTTCATCGTCGCGGACGTCGGCGAGCGCGAGGTGCGCGCCCTCGGCCGCCAGCCGAGCGGCCAGTGCGCGTCCGATGCCGCTCGCGGCGCCACTCACGGCCACGACGCGTCCGCGGAGCTGGGTCATGGCTGCGGAGCCCGCGGTGAGCGGTGGGTACGACGCGGTCGAAGCGGCATGATCTGCGTGATGGAGAGCACAACGAGCGGTCTCTCAAGCTCGAACCTGGGCGTGACGCGGGCAAGCGGCTGCCCGTCTTCTATTGGCATTCCCATGGCTAGCTTTCACCCCTCATGTCGCGCTTGACGTTTCCCCGTTTTCAGCACGCCGCGCAGCGCCGCGCGTCCGTGGTGTTCGTCCTGTCCGTGCTCGCCTGCGACGCAACCGCGGGGCAGGGCGGTGTCGACGCGCAGTCGCGCAAGGCGCGCGCCGATTCCATTCGTCGGGCGCAGCGCGTGGCGGGGGCCAAACCGGTGGTGACAGCCCCCGTGCCCGCGGTGTCTGCACCAGCGGCGAAGGCTCCGGCAAATGCGAAAAAGTCGGCGGTGGCGGTGGCGCCGAACGCCAAGATGCCAGTGCCAGTGGCTCATGCGCGAGCGACGAGTGCCGCCGTGAAGAAGGTGCCGACAGGCGCTGCCGTGCCGAGCAGTGCGAAGTCGGCGGCCTCGAGTGCGGCTGCGCCAGCCTCTGCGCCAGCCTCTGCGCCAGCGTCGGCACCGGCTGCATCGATTTCTGCGCCGACTTCTGCGCCGGTCTCCGCGCCAGCCGCGCCTGTCACCACGCCGGCCTTGACGCCACCGGCATCGCCCTCAGCGACAAGCGCGGCCCCGCCCGTAGTCGCACCGGCCGCGGCCGCGCTGGCCCGGCCCTCGACCACGAACAACAGCGGGTCGTCCATGCCGCCCACGCGTGCGATGCAGTTCACGCAGCGCCAACGCGACTCCGTGCGCGCTCGTTGGCGCGTCGAGGAGCCCGTGGTCTGGGTCGCATCGCCGCTCGCGCGCCGCGTCTCGCCCGGCCTGGGATTCGCGACGCCGTCGGGATACGGCCCGGCGTGGGGCGACTTCTTCATGAGCGTCAGCTACCAGCAGCGCACGCGCTTCACGACGCGCGCCGATGGCGCCGTGGGCGTCGGCATGGGGCTCGGCGATCCCGTGCAGTCCATCGGCGGCGAGCTCGTCTACTCGTCGTTCGGCACGGTCAATCGCGGCTTCTTTTCCAACGGCACTGTCTCGGTTCGAGCACACCGCATCATCCGCGGCTACGGGGTGAGCGCGGGCCTCGAGAACGTCGTCGACGTCGGCCGGCAGACGTCAGCGGGACCGGATGGTGGGCGCTCATTCTTCGTCGCGGTCAGCAACCTCAAGCGCCTGGGCGGTGCTGACTCGATCACCACCACCGAGCCCACCGACGGCCAGGAGCTCATCTGGACGCTCGGCGTGGGCGATGGCCGCTTTCGTCGTGAGGCGGACGTGGCCGCGAGCAAGGCGACGTTCAACCCGTTCGGCTCCGTCGGCTACCGGTTCGCGCAGCGCTTCGCCGCCATCGTCGACTACACGGGCCAGGACGTGACGGTCGCCCTGAGCGCGGCACCGTTTCGCTGCGTCCCACTAGTGATTACGCCGGGATTTGCCGATATCACACACAGTGCCGGCGACGGCGCTCGCTTCGTGCTGGCCGTCGGCTTCTCGACGCGGCTCGACAAGGACGCATTCTTCCGTCGCCCCTGTTCGCCCTGAGGCTTCCCATGCGCATCGCTCCGCTCGCCTTCACCCTATTCGTGTTGCCGCTGGCCCTCGAGGCCCAGTCGCGCTCGGCGTCCGACGTCAGCGGCGGCACCGTGACCTCCGCCGCCGTGCTTGGCGGCAGCTACGTGCCGGGCTTCGGCCTGCGTCCGGTGCCCGTGGGCGCCAACCAGTTCGACCCCAACGCCCTCGAGCGCATCCGCGCCGCGAGTACGGCGCTGGAGAACCAGGTGAACCGCGGCGAGCTCATGGGTCCGGGCGGCGAACCGATCGAACCGGCGGCGCAGCTCGCCGTGCTCGGCGTGCTCAAGTCGGCGACCACCGGCGCCGGCCTGTCGGTGCAGGCGGTGCGCGACATCTTCGGAGCGGGGGTCCCGAACGATCCCGTGCTCGCAGCGCAGCTGCTCGCCGCGCTCGTCGACATGGGGCCCACGCCGACGCCCGTGATGGTGGCCGCGGCATCGCGCGCGCTCAACGCGTTCGTGGCGGCGGCC
Source organism: Gemmatimonadota bacterium (assembly GCA_025359135.1). Taxonomy (GTDB): domain Bacteria; phylum Gemmatimonadota; class Gemmatimonadetes; order Gemmatimonadales; family Gemmatimonadaceae; genus JACPPC01. The sequence goes on from JANYHJ010000118.1 coordinate 5,638, forward strand.
GATCCGGCCTACCTCGCCGCGCCGCCGGGCGAGTTCGCTGCCGCGTACGCGATCGTCACGCGCTACGTCGCCGCCGCCACGCAGTCGAATCCGACCGCGCCCACCGGCACGCGCAAGCCGTGAGTGCAGCGCCGCGCCCGCGCATTCGCGCGGGCGCGATCGTGTTCGCGGCCGGACTGCTTGCGGGCACGGCACTCGCGTGGGTGGTGGAAGCGCGTCGTCCGCCTCGCGCCCAGCTCGCGCGCACCGGTGAAGCACCGCGTGCCACGCGCCTCGATGCCTTGGGCCTGCGCGACACGCTGGGCGTCCGCGCCGATCTCGCGCGCGCTGGCGTCCCCCAGGTGATCATGATCTCGTCCACCTCGTGCGCTGTCTGCCGGAGTGCGCTCGCCGATTTCCGCGCGGTCCAGACCGCCGGTGGTTCGTTTGCGCGCCTCGTCGTCGTGACCATCGAGGGTGCCGACAGCGGCGCGGTCGAGCTGCGTGCAGCGCACGTGCAACCCGGTTGGGTGCTCGGACCCGCCGACGAGGGCGCGCGCACGACGATGGTCTTCCAGTTTCCAGGCACTCCGGTCTTCATCGCGCTCGATAGCGCCGCACGGGTCGTGGCCTCGCTGCCCGGCTATCCTGGGCGCGAGGCGTTCATCTCGTGGGTCGACGTGATGGCCGCGCGGCGCGTGGCGCCGTGAACGCGATCGTACGTGAACGCGCCGACTACGGACGGACGCTGAACGAGAGCCACGCGCGCCATCCCGCGAGCCGCGCGTCATCGAAGGCATAGCCGCCGCCAGCACGCAGGTCGATCATCGGCAGTCGCAGCGCCGGCGTCGGATCGAGCGAGAGCCGCGTGTCGGCGCCGGCGACGCGCCACCACTGCGAGGCGTGGTCGACCTGGTTGCCCGCCGCGAGTGCAGTCCAGAAGAGCGAGAGTGGTCCGCGCACGATCGCAATGCGTGCCCGCGCGGCCTGCGTGCCCACCAACGTGCCCGCCGCGTAGGCGGGTTCCTCGACGCGCTGCGTGAGTGCCGCCGTGGGCATGAGCGTCGTACCGAGTCCACCGATCTGCATCTGCTCGGCAACGGGGGCGTCGCTCGTGGAGCGACCGTACGCGCCGCTCACTTCGAGTTGCAGTCGGCGGAAGCCCGTGCGCATGCCGGCCGTGGCCAGCGCGCGCGTCCACGTGGTGCCGTCGGTGCTGCCGCGCGCGAGATGTGCGCTGCCCTCCAGCCCGAGCACGAGTTCGCCGCCGCGCACCCATTGATAGTGGTGCGCCGTCTCGAGCCAGGCGAAGGCGCGCGTCCCTGCCCGTGTCGTGCTGCTCAAGCTGCGGATGCTGCCGCCGAGAAGGCCGAGCGCGTAGTGATGTCCGCCAAGGGTGCTCACGCGATCGACGGTGAGCGCGACGCTGCCACCGATCTGCTCGAGGTCGAGCAACGAGGTGGCCGGCGGCGCCTTGGCGCTCTGCGACGGTTGCTCGCGCGCCCAATAGGTGGAGAGCTCGAAGTTCGGATGGTCGCCGCGCCACGCGAGCGCGAACGAGGCGCCGCGCCACGCACTCGCGTCGCCTACCAGACCTTGTGCGAGCATGGCGAGTCGTCCCACCGGATCGACGAGGTCGAGGGCGAAACCACCGCTCGCGTTCATGCTCGTGAAGGTGCCCACCGGCATGAGGCGCCAGCCGCGCGGTCCGAGGCTGTAGGTCGTGTCGCGCACGTCGCCGACGGGCCACGCCGGCGTGACGGACGCGGGCGCCGGCGGATTGGTGAGCGCGGGCGTGTCGCGCGCGCCGGTGATGGCCTCGGACGCGAGGATGCTCGCGGTGCGGGCGAGTGGCGTCGACGCGAGGGGCAGCGTGCGCACATCCCACCCGTGCGCGTGCAGCGTGAGGAACCAGAGCTTGTCGCCGCGTGGCGAGATGTCGGGCGCGTAGGTGGCCGTGAGCACGCGCGTGAGCGGCGTGGTGCGCCCGTCGAGCGTCAGCTGCTCGAGGTCCGCGATGCCGCCCGCTTCCGACACGACCGCGAGCGAATGTCCGTCTGGCATCCAGGCCGGCGCAAAACGGCTCGCGCGATCGGGTGTCTCGACAATCGACAACGCACCGTCGGCGCGATTCACCAGCGCGATGCGCCAGCGACCGTCGGCGTGCATCGCCGTCGCGATGGTGCGGCCGTCGGGTGAGATGCGCGCGCCGCTGAAGGTGCGCACCGGGCTGCCCGGCACCAGTACGCGCACGGCGCCGGTCTCGAGCGTCACGTCCACGACGTCGCACGTGCCGCCGCCGCAGCGGATGCCCACGGCATACGCGCCATCGGGGGTCGGGTCGGCGAGCTTGATGCCCGCGCCCTTCGTCACGCGCGCGACCGAGTTGAAGCGCGGATCCCAGATGAAGAGGTCGCTGCGAAGCGCCCCCGACGCGAGCGGTTCCAGTCGCGTCACGAGCAGTCGCCGTCCATCGGGCAGGAAGCGCGGCTCGCCGTGGCCGCGCCCGCGCACCGGATAGAGCGTCGAGATGGCGCGTGGTCGCTTCGGAAACGGCGAGTAGTCGGCGATGTCTTCGGGGTCGTCTTCCAGCATGCGCGCCGTGGCGCGCAGCGCCTGCGAATCGGTCGGCGCCGGCCGCGTGCTCCAGATCTCGATGTGCGACGGCCGTCCGCCCGCGCTCGCGAGCAACACCGCGGCGCGCGAGCCATCGGGCGACACCGCGGGTGATCCGGCGCCCTGTTCCAATCGCGCTACGCGATCACCCTCGACGAGTCCTGCGTTCGTGCGCTCGACCCGCACGGCGAACGCCTGCGCCGTCAGGTCGGTCGTGAACCGTCCGTAGATCGCCTGCGGAGATTCACCGAATGTCCCCGTGAATGCCTCGCCGAACTCGCGTGGCACGCGCGCCGTGAGGCGACGCCAGAGCTGCGGCAGCGAGGAGTCGCCGCGCGCCCGCGCGAGCCACTCGAGATAGGCGGAGCCGAGCAGATAGGGGAGCGAGCCGCCCAGGAACGGGCCGCCTTCGTCGAGTCCCTCGTACGAGGGCAGGTTCCCCTCGAGCGCCCACGAGCGCAGCACCGCGGCGCGCCAGACCGAGTTGGGCCGGCCGCTCGCGGAGAGCCGTCCCTCGACGAGCGTGGCGTAGCCCTCGGTGACCCAGGTCGGCACGCGCCGCGGAATCGGGCCGATGTGCGGTACGAACGGCAGCAGCTGCTCGAAGCGCTCCCATGGCTCGCGCGCGGGGCGCGCGAGGTGCGCGACATGCGTGAACTCATGGATCGAGAGCAGCTCCCCCCACGTCGTCTGCTGCGCGAGACCGGACGCTGGATCCGGCGGCGTCGGCCAGAAGAACATCACCGCACCGTCCATGAATGGCGTGGCCGAACCGTTCGGCATGTTGAGCGGATCGTCGATGACGACGTCGGTGACCTTGGGCGGCACGTAGCCCACTTCGCGCCCCACGGCCACGCGCACCCCTTCCAACCGCTCGGCGACATGCCGCGCCCACGCCTGATGCTCGGCGCGGTAGTGGACGCGGAAGTGCTCCGTGGTGAAGGTCCGCCACGCTTGCGCCGGATCGGCCGAGAGCGGGAGCTGCGCGCGCGCGGCGGGCGCAACGCCCAGCAGCGCCAGCGGGAGGAGCAGCAGCCAACGGCGGAAGGGCACGGTTACCGATGCGACGTGCGGGGGGCGAACAGGTGGGCGCCGGGGGAAAGCTGGGCGAGTGCAGTCACACGGCCAAGCCGGGCAGCAGCATTTCTGCGGCACGCCTTGCGACGGCGTGGCGCGTCGTGCGACCGTTCCCGCATGATGCATACGGTAAGACAGCGGTCGACTGGATTGGCGTTGCCTGCGGCCGGCGCGCTGTGGGCGCTTGTCGCGGCGACGGCGTTCGTGGCGCTGCTCGCGTCGCGCGCAGCCGGGGCGCAGGGCAGCGCACGGTGGGATTCGGTGGCCGCCGCCGTTGAGCGACTCGCGATGAGCGAGCGCGCCGCGCACAACATTCCCGGCACCTGGTGGGCGGTGGTCGACGCACGCGGCATCGTGCGCGTGGGCGCCGGCGGTCGCGCGGCGCGCGACAGCGCGCGCACCGCCACGCCCGATGATCGCGTGCGCGCGGGCACGCTCACCGGCCTCGCCGTGACGATGACGCTGCTGCGACAGGCGGCGCGGCACGGATACGATCTCGACGCGCCAGTCGGCGTCTATCGGTGGGCGCCGCAGCTGCCGGGCGCCTTGCGAAGCATGACGCTGCGCGCACTCCTCTCGCAGCGCGCAGCGATGCCGCGCGAGCTACCCGTGGGACATGCCTACGACACGAGCGGCGTGTCGCTCGAGCGCGCCGTGGCAAGTCTCGCGAGCGTCTCGCTGCCTCGGGCCGGGCTCCGGCGCGCCGACTTCCCGAACGCGAACGCGGCCGTGGTCGCACGCGTGCTCGCGCTCGATCACGGTCAACCGATCGAGGAGCAGGTGCAGGCGGAGCTGCTCCAACCGCTCGGCATGCTGCACAGCGACTTCGGTGCGCCCGACGGGCCGTTCGCCGCAC
>JANYHJ010000132.1 GCA_025359135.1 Gemmatimonadota bacterium
AGCTCGCGATCATCAACGAAGGGCCGAAGCTCAAGCGCTTCATGCCGGCTGCGATGGGACGCGGTACGCCAATCTTCAAGCGGACGAGCCACGTCGAAATCGTGGTTGCCGAGAAGGAAGGGGGGGGACGCTAATGGGACAGAAAACGAATCCGATCGGCTTCCGGCTGGGGATCACGCGCGAGCATCGCTCGAAGTGGTACGCCAACCGCGACTTTCCGGCGCTGCTCAAGGAAGACGAGCTGCTCCGCAAGTATCTGCACGCGCGCCTCGGGCACGCGGCGATCTCTGATCTCACGATCGAGCGCAAGCCGGGGAAGGTCGTCGTGACCGTCCACACGGGGCGCCCGGGTGTCGTGATCGGGAAGAAGGGCGCCGAGGTGGACAAGCTCCGCGACGAGCTCGCGCAGCTGACCGGCAAGGAAGTCGGCGTGAACGTGGAGGAGATCAAGCGTCCCGAGGTCGAGGCGCAGCTGGTGGCGGACAACATCGCGCAGCAGCTGGCGCAGCGCATCTCGTTTCGCCGCGCGATGAAGCGCGCGGTGCAGAGCGCGATGCGGATGGGCGCGCTCGGCATCAAGGTGAAGGCGGGTGGCCGCCTGGGCGGCGCGGAGATCGCGCGCGTCGAGGGCTACCACGAGGGGCGTGTGCCGCTGCACACGCTGCGCGCCGACATCGACTACGCGACGAGCACGGCCAAGACGACGTTCGGCACGATCGGCATCAAGGTGTGGATCTTCAAGGGAGAGATCGTGGAAGACCGCCGTGGTTCGACCTTCTCTTCCGACGCGTGAGGATTGATCGATGCTGAGTCCGAAGCGCGTCAAGTTCCGCAAGATGTTCAAGGGCCGCACGAAGGGGCTCGCGACCCGTGGCGCCGAGGTGTCGTTCGGTCACTATGGGCTGCAGGCACTCGAGCCGGGTTGGGTGACCAACCGGCAGATCGAGGCGGCACGCGTGGCGCTCACGCGTCACATCAAGCGTGGCGGCAAGGTGTGGATCCGGATTTTCCCGGACAAGCCGATCACGAAGAAGCCGGCGGAAACCCGCATGGGCAAGGGCAAGGGCTCACCCGAGGGCTGGGTGGCCGTGGTGAAGCCGGGCCGGATCCTGTTCGAGCTGGAGGGGGTGACCCCGGAGATCGCCGTGAAGGCGATGGCGCTCGCGCAGGCGAAGATCGGGCTCAAGACGAAGTTCGTGGTTCGCGAGGAGGCGAAGACCAATGAAGGCTGAAGAGCTGCGCAACCAGTCGGATGAGGAGCTTCGTGGCAAGCTGGCGGAGCTCACCGAGGAGCGCTTCCGCCTCCGCTTCCGCGGCGCGACCCAGCCGCTCGAGGATCCGCTGCGACTGCGCGTGATCCGGAAAGCTGTGGCACGCATCAACACGATCCTCCGCGAACGCGCGCTGTCGGTCAGCGCCGGCGCGGGCCGCTAGGAGGAACCGAGGAATGGAACCCGTGAGCCAGGTAGATGCGACCCCGCGGCCAGCGCGCAAGACGCGTACTGGGCTGGTGGTCAGCGACAAGATGCAGAAGACGGTGGTGGTGGCGATCGAACGTCGCGTGCCGCACCCGGTCTATGGCAAGATGGTGACCCGGACGACGCGCCTGAAGGCGCACTGTGAGGACAACAGTGCGAAGGCGGGCGACACCGTGCGGATCGTGGAGACCCGGCCCTTGTCGAAGGACAAGCGGTGGCGCGTGGTCGAGATCGTCGAACGCGCGCGCTAGGAGACAGGGACCATGATCCAGCAGGAGAGCGTGGTGAAGGTCGCGGACAATTCGGGCGCGAAGCGTGCGCTCGTGATCCGCGTCCTCGGGGGCACCCGGCGGCGCTATGCGAGACTGGGCGATACCGTGATCGTGGCGGTGAAGGACGCCCTCCCGAATGGCACCGTGAAGAAGTCGGAGGTGGCGCGCGCGGTGGTGGTGCGCACTGTCAAGGAGACCCGTCGCAAGGACGGGAGCTACATCCGCTTCGACGAGAATGCCGTGGTGATCATCAACGAGAATGGCGAGCCGCGGGCGACGCGCATCTTCGGGCCGGTGGCCCGGGAACTACGCGAGAAGAAGTACATGAAGATCGTCTCGCTCGCCCCGGAGGTCTTGTAACATGCGCGTACTCAAGCAGCGCGCGACCGAGGGCCGCATCCGCCGGGCGCGTCACGCGCACGGGTCGGAGCGCACGAAGACGCGCATCATGAAGGGCGACACGGTGAAGATCCTGCGCGGCGATGACAAGGGGAAAGAGGGCAAGGTGCTGGAGATCCTGCCCAAGGAGAACCGGGTGCTCGTGGAGGGCATCAACATCGTCAAGCGGCACCAGCGCGCGAAGAGCGCCGAACAGCAGAGTGGCATCATCGAGAAGCCGGCGCCGATGGCGCTGTCGAACGTGATGCTCATCGACCCGAAGTCCGGGAAGGCGACGCGCATCAGGGCGCGCGTCGATGCGGACGGGACGAAGGAGCGGATCGCGAAGTCTGGCGAGTCGATCGCCAAGCCGAGCCGCAAGGCCTGAGGATAGAGAGTCATGGCGACCAAGGAAAAGAAGGGCGCGGAGAAGGGGAGCAAGAGCTCCGGCGGGGCCAAGGGCCAGCGTCAGGGATCGATGCTGCCGACGTCGCACGCGGGGGAGAAGCTTCCGGTGCCGGCGCCCCGTCTCAAGGCGCACTACAACGAGAAGGTGCGCGAGCGCCTCAAGACGCAGTTCGGCCTGAAGAACCCGCACGAGATCCCGAACCTCGAGAAGGTCGTGATCAACGTGGGCCTCGGCGAGGCGATCAAGCAGCCCAAGCTGCTGGACGTGATCGTCGAGGAGCTCTCGCTGATCAGCGGCCAGCGCCCGGTCCGCAAGAAGGCGAAGAAGTCGATCGCCAACTACGGGCTGCGCGAGGGGCAGGAGATCGGCGCGGCGGTGACGCTGCGGGGCGCGCGCATGTGGGAGTTCGTCGACCGCTTCATCTCGACGGCCGTCCCGCGCATCCGCGACTTCCGCGGGCTCGGCACGCGCTCGTTCGACGGCCGCGGCAACTACTCCGTGGGCATCAAGGAGCAGATGATCTTTCCGGAGATCAACTTCGACATGGTCGACCTGATCCACGGCATGGACATCACGTTCGTCACGACGACGAACCGCGACGACCACGCGCTGGCGCTGCTGAAGGAACTGGGCATGCCGTTCCGCGGTGAAGATCGCGCCGCGAACGCCCGCTAGGACCACGAGGACTCCATGGCCAAGAAGAGCAGCATCGAGAAGAACGACCGCCGCAAGGCGACGGTCCTGAAGTACGCGGAAAAGCGCCGCAAGCTGAAGGCGATCCTGCGGGATCCCAAGGCGGCGGAGGCCGACAAGGCGAAGGCGTATGCGGCGTTGATGGCGCAGCCGCGCGACGCCTCGGCGACGCGCGTGCGCAACCGGTGCAGCATGACCGGCCGTTCGCGCGCCTACATCGGCACGTTCGGCCTCGGCCGCATGGCGTTCCGCGACATGGCCCTCAACGGGCTGATCCCCGGCGTCCGCAAGGCGAGCTGGTAAGCTCGTCCCTGGACACCTTCACCTCCTACAGGTCCGGCTGGACCGGATACCATAGGATCCTGACATGAGCATGACCGACCCGATCGCCGATATGCTCACGCGTATCCGGAATGCCTGCGGAAGCAAGCACCGGCGCGTGGACGTTCCGGCGAGCAAGCTGAAGACCGAAGTGGCGCGCCTCCTCAAGGAGAATGCGTTCATCCAGGACTACCGCCACGTCGAGACCGACGAAGGCCGCCCAATGCTGCGCGTGATCCTCAAGTACGCGCATGGCGGACAGTCGGTGATCCGGGAGCTGCACCGCGTCTCGACGCCAGGCCTGCGGAAGTACGTGGGCGTGACCGAGATCCCGCGCGTACGCAACGGCCTCGGCATCGCGATTCTTTCGACTTCGCGCGGACTGATGTCCGATCGCGAGGCGCGCGCGTCCCGCACCGGCGGCGAGTTGCTCGCCGTCATCTGGTAGGAGGGACCATGTCGCGTATTGGCAAGCGCCCGATTCCGCTTCCGGCGGGGGTGACCGCGACGGTCACGGGGCATGACATCAGGGTGAAGGGACCGAAGGGCGAACTCGCCCGCGCGGTGCACCCGGAGCTCTCGGTGGAGCTCAAGGAGAACGTGTTGACGGTGAACCGTCCGTCCGAAGAGACGCGCCACAAGGCGCTCCACGGGCTGACGCGGACCCTGATCGCGAACATGGTCGAAGGGGTGACCAAGGGGTACCAGAAGGAGCTGCAGATCATGGGCGTCGGCTACAAGGCCGAAGTGAAGCCCTACGGGCTGCTGCTCTCGGTCGGCTACTCGCACACGATCGAAGTGAAGGCGCCGGCGGGAATCAAGCTCACGGCGCCGCAGCCGACGCAGGTCTTCATCGACGGCGCCGACAAGGAGAAGGTGGGACAGGTGGCCGCGGAGATCCGCAACCTGCGTCCGCCCGAGCCGTACAAGGGCAAGGGCATCAAGTACGTCGGCGAAATTGTGCGGCGTAAGGCCGGCAAGGCGGGGGGCAAGTAAGCCATGAGAATCCGGTTTCCGAAGGGACGGCACGAGTTGCGCGCCCGGCGTCACCTCCGCGTTCGCAAGCGCGTGACGGGCGTGGCCGAGCGTCCGCGGTTGGTCGTGTTCCGTTCGCTCAAGCACATCACGGCGCAGCTCGTGGATGACGCGGCGCGCCGCACGTTGATGACCGTGACGGACGTGCAGCTCACGGGCAAGAAGATGGAGAAGTCGGTGGCGGTCGGAAAGCTGATCGCCGAGAAGGCCAAGGCGGCTGGAATTGCCAAGGTGGTCTTCGACCGTGGCGGGTACAAGTTCCATGGCCGAGTGAAGGCCGTGGCCGATGGCGCCCGCGAGGGCGGCCTGGAGTTCTGATCATGGCTGAAATCGGTGGGTCGAGCGCGCCGGGTGGCGCAGGTGGCAACCGTGCACCGTCCGCGCGCAGCGGCGGCGGGCGTGGTGGTCCCGGTGGTGGTCGCGGGCGCGGTGGCCCGGGCGGCGGTCGTGGCGGTCCGGGGCGCGGTGCGCCGGGCGGTGGCGCCGGCGGTCGTGGCGGCGATGGCCGTGGTGCGCCGGGGGGCGGTGGTGATCGCTCACGCGGCCGTGACGGTGGCCGTGGCGGCCCGGCGCAGGACCGCGAGGGGAGTGATCTCCTCGAGAACGTGATCGCGATCAATCGCGTCGCGAAGGTGGTGAAGGGTGGCCGCCGGTTCTCCTTCAACGCGCTGGTCGCCGTGGGCGACGGGCAGGGGAAGGTGGGCTACGCGACGGGCAAGGCGAACGAGGTGTCGGAAGCGGTCCGCAAGGCCGTGGACGGGGCGCGTCGCCACATGGTGCAGATTCCGCGCACGGGCAACACGATTCCGCACGAGATCGTCGGCCATCACGGCGCCGGAAAGGTGTGGATGAAGCCGGCCGCGCCGGGTACGGGCGCGATCGCGGGTGGTGCGGTGCGCGCGATTCTCGAGTGCGCCGGCATCACGGACATCCTGACGAAGAGCCTCGGCTCGACGAACGCGCACAACATGGTGCTTGCCGCGATGGACGGATTGACGCAGCTGACGACGGTGGAACAGATCGCGAAGGAGCGTGGCCTCGACGTGTCGGCGCTGCAGTACCGTTCGCGCGCCAAGGTGAAGGAGGCGACGACGCATGGCTAGGACATTCGTGTGGCACCGCACGCGCGGGCCCAAGCACACCCCGAAGGAGCAGGCTCCGACCAGCGGCATGGTCGAGGTCCGTCAGGTAAAGAGCGGGATCGGCCATCCGGCCGTGATGCGCCGGACCCTGGCGTCGATCGGCCTGCACCACCACCAGGACGTCGTCGTGAAGCAGGACTCTGCTTCGCTGCGCGGCCAGATCAAGCACGTGCGTCACCTGGTCACGGTGACGCCGGTGAAGGAGTAGTTGACGATGAGCGAGACCATCGGCCTGCACAACCTTGTTCCTGCGCCCGGTTCCCATCGGAACCGGAAGCGGATCGGGCGCGGTCCCGGTTCGGGCCACGGCAAGACGTCGGGCAAGGGCCACAAGGGCATCAAGGCGCGGTCGGGTCATCACGGCCACGGCGGCAACAAGCCGCACTTCGAAGGCGGCCAGATGCCGTTGACGCGCCGCATCCCGAAGCGCGGTTTCACGAACCCGTTCAAGGTCACGTATGACGTGGTGCGCCTCGACGAGCTCGACCGCCTGCCCGCGGGAAGCGACGTGAGCCACGCATCGCTGGTCGAGGCCGGGCTCGCCCGCGCCGGCCATCCGGTGAAGGTGCTCGCGAACGGCGCCATCGCCCACGCGATCACCGTCAAGGGCATCAAGGTCAGCACCGGGGCGAAGGAGAAGATCGTCGCCGCGGGCGGCCGCGTCGAGGACTAGCATGGCCCAGTCGAATCCCGCCGAAGCGCTGGCGAACATCTACCGCACGCCGGAGCTCTGGGAGAAGATCACCTTCACGTTCGTGTGCCTGCTGATCTACCGGGTCGGCGCGCACGTGACGGTGCCGGGGGTGGATGTCATCGCCCTCACGGACTTCTTCCAGAACCAGAGCGGGAAGGGCGGCCTGCTCGGCCTCTACGACCTGTTCGTCGGCGGCGGATTGTCGCGCGCGACCGTGTTTGCGCTCGGCATCATGCCCTACATCTCGGCGTCGATCTTCTCGCAGATCGCCGGCGCGGTGTTCCCGACGGTCGACAAGCTCCAGAAGGAAGAGGAAGGGCGGAAGAAGATCACGCAGTGGACGCGCTACGCCACGATCGTGCTGGCGGCGGTGCAGGCGTGGGGCTTCGCGCTCTTCACCGAGTCGCTGCAGGGCGCCGTGGCGACGCCGGGGCTCGGCTTCAAGGTGCAGATGGCGCTCGTGCTGACGTGCGGCGCGATCTTCGTGATGTGGCTGGGTGAGCAGATCACCGAGCGCGGGCTCGGCAATGGTGCGTCGCTGATCATCTTCTTCTCGATCGTCGAGCGCTTCTGGCCGGGCATTTTCCAGACATTCAAGTTCGTGTCGACGGGCGCGGTTGGCCTCTTCTCGCTGGTCGTGCTCGGCCTGGTAATGGTGGCCGTAGTGGCCGGCGTGGTGGCGATGACGCTGGCGGCGCGCCGCGTGGCGATCCAGATCCCGCAGCGCACGATGGCGCGGGGGCGGATGCGCGAGGCTGCGCGCAACTTCATCCCGTTGCGCCTGAACTCGGCCGGCGTGATGCCGATCATCTTCGCGAGCTCGGTGATCGTCGTGCCGGGCGCGGTCGCGCAGTTCTCGGGCAACGCGATGGCGCAGGGCGTGGCGGAGTACCTGGCGCCGGGCACCTGGCTCTGGTACGTGCTGCAGTTCGGCCTGATCCTGTTCTTCACGTACTTCTACACGTCGATCATCTTCAACCCGATCGACCTTGCGGAGAACCTGAAGAAGCAGGGCGGGTTCGTGCCGGGGGTGAAGCCGGGCGCGAAGACGGCGGAGTACATCGACGAGGTGGTCACCCGCATCACGTTTCCAGGCGCCCTCTTTCTCACGGCGATCGCGCTCTTGCCGCAGCTGATCGCGCAGTGGGTGAACGTGCCCTTCCAGTTCGGCGGCACCTCGCTGCTGATCGTCGTGGGCGTGGCGCTGGACACGATGGCCCAGTTGCAGCAGCATTTGCTGCTCCGGAAGTATGATGGCTTCATGAAGAAGGGCCGCGTCCGGTTCCGCGGACGCCAGACGATGGGCGGCTTCTAGCGGAGCGCCTGCGCCTTCCGCCCACCGGCGGGAGGCGCCCTGATATCACGCCAGCCCGATTGGGAGCCCACGCATGATCATCGTTCTCCTCGGTCCGCCAGGCGCGGGCAAGGGCACCCAAGGCGAGCGGCTCGTCACGCGGCTCGGCGTCCCCAAGGTCGCGACCGGTGACGTGTTGCGCGCCGCGGTGAAGGCGGGAACGCAGTTGGGCCTCGAGGCGAAGGGGTTCATGGATCGTGGCGACCTCGTCCCGGATCGCGTGATCCTCGGCATCATGAAGGAAGCGCTCTCGTCGCCGGAAACGGCCAAGGGCGTGATCCTCGATGGCGTGGTGCGTACCGAGGCACAAGCCGAGGGTTTGGCCACGATGCTCAAGGAGATCAAGCGCCCGCTCGACGTGGTGCTGGTCTTCTCGATCGACGACGAGGAGCTGGTGCGACGGCTCTCGGGTCGTACCACCTGCGATTCGTGCAGCACGCCGTACATGGGCGTGGCGCCGGGGACGAAGTGCCCGAAGTGCGGGGGCACGCTGGTGCAGCGAGCCGACGATGCCGCGGACGCGGTGCGGCGGCGGTTGCAGGTGTACGCGGCGCAGACGGAGCCGGTGATCGGCTGGTTCCGCGCGCATGGCGCCAAGGTGGCCACGGTGAACGCGGTGGGGACGCTGGACGAGGTGGAGGCGCGCGCGCTCGCGGCCATCGGCCGATAGCACGCAGGGCTGGCGCACTGCCCCATGGGGTGGCCGCGTGGAGACGGGGATGACTTTGCAGGACAGGCTGCCGTGATTCAACTCAAGAGTGAGCGCGAGATCGACGTGATGGCGGAGGGCGGGCGGATCCTGGCCGCGACGCTCCAACTGCTGCGTCGCGCCGTGAAGCCGGGCATGACGACCGCCGACCTCGACGTGATCGCGGCGCAGTTCATGGCGCAGCACGACGGCGCGGTGGCCGCGTTCAAGGGGCTCTACGGCTTCCCGGGGCACGCCTGCATCTCGATCAACGAGGAGATCGTGCACGGCATTCCGAGCCCGAAGCGCGTGCTCAAGGATGGCGACATCATCTCGCTCGACTTCGGCGTGAAGTACCAGGGCTACTACACGGACGCGGCGGTGACCGTGCCGGTGGGCAGCGTGAGCCCCGATGACGAGCGCCTGCTCGACGTGTGCGAGCGCGCGCTGCACGCCGGGATCCAGGCGGCTATTGCCGGCAACCACGTGGGCGACATCGGCGCGGCGATCGCGACGGTGGTCAAGTCGGCTGGCTACACGACGGCGGACGACCTCGTGGGGCATGGCGTGGGCACGGGTCCGCACGAGGATCCGCAGGTGCCCAACTTCGGCAAGCCGAAGCGTGGCACGCGCCTCGTTCCCGGGCTGACGATCGCAATCGAGCCGATGGTGAACGCCGGCGTGAGCGGGACGCGCACGCTCCCGGACAACTGGACGGTGGTGACGCGCGACGGCAAGCGGAGCGCGCACTTCGAGCACACGATCGCGATCACCGAGGCGGGGCCGCGGATACTGACGGCGGCGTAGGGGCGGCGGACGTAAGCAAGGAGGGGCGAGGCCACGATGGTCTCGCCCCGCTGTCATGCGCGGCATCCTCGATCGGGCCCGGCGTTGCAGGCCGACGGCTCGGTGAAGGGCGTCAGTCGCGAAAGCGACGCGCCTCGTTCCCTCGATTCACGCGCCCACGCGCATGAAGTGCGCTTCCACGCTCGGATGCACGGAACTCGGATCCGTCAGCGGCGCCATGTGCCCGGCGCGCGGGATGATGTCGAGCGTCGCGCCCGGCGTCACGCTGGCGAGGCCGCGCGCCATCGCAACCGCTGTGCGACGCGTGCGCTCGCCGTACGCGACGGTGAGTGGCGCCTCGGGACGCCACGCGGCGAACGTCGAGTTCGCGAAGAAGATCTCGGTCAGCTCCGCGAAGATCTTCCCGGCGACGAGCCGCACGGTCGCGCGCTGGTCGGCGGGCATCCGATCGAACGCGCCAGGCCGGTTCCAGTAGTCGATGAAGTGGCGGCACCACGCCTCGCTTCCGGCGTGCGCAGGATCGCGGAACTCGGGCGTGGCGAGCAGCGACTCGGCTTCCTCGCGCGCCGCGGGCTCGGCAGCGGGATCGTGGCGCAACGCGGAGAAGATCACCGGCTCGTAGACCCACACCGACGCAACGAGCGACGGCAGTGCGCGCGCCATCGCGAGTGCGACCACGCCACCGTACGAGTGGCCGATCAGGTGCAGACGCGTGACGTCACTCGGCAGCTGCGCGCGCACGTACGCGATTTCCTGCTCGAGCGGGACCCGCTCACCGACCGCGACGGGCGGGTTGGGTGGGTAGCCGAGGAGCGCTGGCGCGTGGAACGGCATGCCGGCCAGCGCGGGGAGCCGTGCGAGCGAGCGCCACATCTCGGGCGGCGAGCCGCTCGAGTGGAGGGCGAGGACGTGGGTGCTCATGGGGGGAGACTACGCGCTGGCGCAGCCGCGGGTTGCGATCCAGCGCGAAGCACGACGCGCGGAGACGCCTGAGGGCCGAGGCAGGGCGTTCACGCGCCGTCGGCCTGCGGCTCGACCAGGTCGGGGGCCCGAGCGTCGCGTGGAGCAGCGGAGTTGGAGGTGCCGCGGGCGCCTGCGTGTCCGGCCGCTGGCGCTTCGGGCTGCGGCTCCGCATCCGAAGCGATCGCTGGCTCGTCGTCGGCGCGGGCCACCACCTTCCGTCCCCCGCGCCTGAGCGCGTCGCGCAGCAGGAACTCGATCTGTCCGTTGACCGAGCGGAACTCGTCAGCGGCCCACGATGCGAGGGCATCGTGGACCGACGGGTCGAGCCGGAGAAGGAACGGTTTGCGCGGAGCCACCGGAATGACCGGGCCAGAGTGCTAGTACATCGACCCGGTGTTGACCACCGGCTGCGTCGAGCGCTCCGAGCAGAGCACGACGAGCAGGTTGCTCACCATGTGCGCCTTGCGCTCGTCGTCGAGGTTGACGATGCCCTTCTGCGAGAGGAGCTCGAGGGCGTTCTCGACCATGCCCACCGCGCCTTCGACGATCTTGCCGCGGGCCGCGATGATGGCGCTCGCCTGCTGGCGCTGCAGCATGGCCTGGGCGATTTCCTGTGCATACGCGAGGTGGCTGATGCGCGCCTCGACGACTTCGACGCCCGCCTTGGCGAGGCGATCGTGGATGGCACCCTTGAGCGCGTGCGAGACGATGTCGGTGTGCGTGGAGAGCGCTTCCTGGCCCGACTCGTGGGCGTCATACGGGTAGCTCGTGGCGAGGCCACGGAGCGCCGACTCGCTCTGCACCGTCACGTACTTCTCGTAGTCATCGACCTCGAACAACGCCTCGGCGGTCTCGACCACCTTCCAGACGACGACGGCGCCGATCTCGATGGGGTTCGAGTGGGAGTCGTTCACCTTGAGCTTCTGGGTCTCGAAGTTGCGGATGCGCAGGCTGACGCTGCGCTTGGTGAAGCACGGATTGGCCCAGTACCAGCCGGGCGTCTTGATGGTGCCCTTGTAGGTGCCGAAGAGCACGAGGACGCGGGCCTTGCCTGGCTCGACGACGAACGAGCCGACCGCGCAGATGAAGGCGACGAAGGCGAGGACGAGGGAGCCACCAGTCAGGATGGGGTTGCCGGAGGCGACACTGGTGGCGAAGCCCGCGAGGCCAACGGCGACGAGCGC
Source organism: Gemmatimonadota bacterium (assembly GCA_025359135.1). Taxonomy (GTDB): domain Bacteria; phylum Gemmatimonadota; class Gemmatimonadetes; order Gemmatimonadales; family Gemmatimonadaceae; genus JACPPC01. The sequence continues at coordinate 11,419 of JANYHJ010000132.1, forward strand.
GAGGAAGATCGGGAGCATGAGCGCCGCGGCGGGCGCCTTGAAGTCGATTTCGCGGAACACGGTTTGAACTCCGATGGGGTGACATCAAAATGATATCACTACGCTATCCGTGTGTCAAGCAATCACCGGACAATCCAAAAGGGATACCCCTATGTCGCAGTACCACAATGGGTTGCATCGTCACTCATGGGACAGGAGCTGGACCGCGATTCGTTCACCGACGAGGAGTTTCGGGAGTTCGCACAGCGGACACGCGAGCAGTTGAAGGCGCTCGAGTGCCTCCTTGCCCGTGAAGACTTCGGAGAAGGATCCACAAGTCTCGGCGCCGAGCTGGAGCTCAACGTCGTCGATGGCGACGGTCGGCCACTTGGCATCAACCGCGCCGTGCTCGCCCAAGTGCTCGACCCGCGCTGCGCGCCCGAGCTCGACCGGTTCAACCTCGAGATCAACCTCACCCCCGTCGTGGCGGCGGGGACGCCGTTCTCGCAGATCGGCGCTGAAATGCAGTCGCTGATGCACGTTCTGGGCGACGTCGCGGGCCCACGTGGCGGACGCATCGTGGCCGTCGGCATCCTGCCCACGCTCACGGCCACCGACCTGCAGCGCGACGCCCTCACGGACCTGCCGAGATATCGGGCGCTCTCGAACGGGCTGCGCCGCTGGCGCGAATCGCCGTTTCGCCTGCACATGGACGGCGCCGATCCGCTGGAGGTGACGGCAGACGACATCGGCTTCGAGGGCGCGAAC
>JANYHJ010000202.1 GCA_025359135.1 Gemmatimonadota bacterium
CCGGTCTGCGCTGCCATCGCGCGACCGAACGACTCCACCGCGGCTTCGACGAGAACACTCATATCAACTCCTCCAGTCCAGCGCTCTTCAACAGGGGGGCGTAGCGGGCGTCGCTCGCGAGCGATCCGCGGTCCAGCGGCACGTCGGTCAACACCACGCGCAGTCGGCCGGGCCGGCGACGCGCGCCCTCCACGATGCAGTCCATCGCCTCGGTACGCAGGTCGAGCGCGGCCAGCGTGATCAGGAGCTCGTCAGCCAGCTGATGATGCGAGCCGCGCGGCAGGAAAGGATCCTCCGTCGCGGCGCGGCGCATCAGCGCATCAAGGTCGCGCTGCAGGTCCGCCTTCCGCGCCGCGGTCCATCCCTTCGCTTTCACATCGGCATCGAGCGCGGTCACGCGCGCGCTCATGCCCCGCTGCTGCAGCAGCGCGCGGCGCGCGTCGATCGCTTCCTTCACGAGCCCCGCGCGATGAGCGCACCGCGCCGTGCGCGCGAGTGTCCCCTCATGTCGGGGATCCGGGCGGCGCGCCGCGTCGAGTTCGCGTATCGCCTCGAGATCGCGGCCGAGCGCCACGAGCGCATCGGCCAGCGCGAGCCGCATCTCGACGTCACGCGGGTGGACACGCACGGCCGCGCGCAGGTGATGCACGGCCTCCTCTCCACGCCCCATGATCTTGAGCCACACGCCGTGCAGACGCAGCGCGCCCACATGCTCGGGCTCCAGCGCCAGCGCCCGCGCGATGTTGCGACCGGCCGCGCCCAGGTCATCCTCCCAGTACATCAGCGTCTCGGCGAGCACCACCAGCACTTCGCTCGACGATCCGCCCTGCTGCACCGCGCTCAGCCGCAGTTGCGTGGACTCGCGTTTCGCGCGCTCCGGATTGTCGCCCCCCGCAACGCCAAGCGCCTGGATCGCCTCCGCGAGCCCGAGACGCGCCGCCTGATTCTCCCCATCCAGCGCGAGCGCGCGCTCGAAGTAGGTGCGTGCCACGCGCAGCGCGTCAAGCGCACCCGTGCCGCCGTCGAGACCGCGCGCCAGCAGGCTCCGCCCCTGACGTGTCGCCATCATCGAGGGCGAGATCACGTCGAGCCCGCGCGGCGTGGCCGACGCCACCGGCATCGAGAGCGATCCCTCGACGCCGCTCCGCACCACCAGCAGCTTGTCGTGCACCTCCGCCGCCGTCGATGGACGTTCGTCGCGCGACTTGGCGAGCAGCGCGCGCACGAGCGCCACCAACGTGCGCGGCGTGCCGGGTGCTGCGGCCTGCAAGTCGGGAATCGGGGCGCCCACGTGCATCCCGACCAGTTGCATGAGGTTGACGTGACGGTACGGCGGCGCGCCCGCGAGCAACTCGAAGAGCACGCAGCCGAGCGCGTAGAGGTCGCTGCGACCGTCGAGGTCGTGCCGCCCCATCCCCTGCTCCGGACTCATGTACGTGGCCGTGCCGTGCACCACGCCGCTCTCCGTCAGGCGCATCCCCTCGCTCGAACCCACGGCCGTGGCAATGCCGAAGTCGGCGAGTTGCGTGCGCGTCGCGTTGCTGAAGACGTTTTCCGGCTTGAGGTCGCGATGGATCACGCCGGCCGCATGCGCGAACATCAGCGCCTCGCACAAATCGAGTGCGATGCGCACCACCTCCGGCGCGTCGAGCCGACCCTCGCGCTCGAGCCGCGCGCGCAGCGTCTCGTCGGGTACATACGGCATCACGTAGTAGCGGTGCTCGCCGACGATGCCGTGGTCGAGCATCGGGACGATCAACGGATGCCGCAACCGCGACGTCAACACGATCTCGCGTTCGAAGCGGTCGCGCCCATCAGGACTGTCACTCGGCTCGAACACCTTCACCGCGACCTCGCGGCCGAGCGTGCAGTCCATGGCCAGCAGCACGGTCGACGCCATGCCACCGCCGACTTCGCGCGCTATCGTGAAGCGCTCGCCCAGGAGCGGCGTCAGCACCCCGACGCGCAGCTTCGCGGAGTGCCGCATGGTCAGAGCAGCTCCTCGAGCCCCGCCGTGCGCAGCATCGGGGCAAAACGTGGATCGATGGCCAGTCCGCCGGGATTGAACGGCATGTCGCGCAGCACGCGGCGCAGCCGGCCAGGACGCCGGTGGAATCCCTTCTCCACCCAGTCCATGGCCTGCTCCCAACGACCGAGCTCGGCCAACGTGATGATGATGCTGTCGCTCGCCTGACGACTGGTGCCGACGTCCTTGAACGGATCCTCGCGCTGCGCACGCGCCAGCAGGTCGGCGAGCTCACGCTCGAGGTCCGCCTCGCGCGCGTGCGTCCAGCCGTGCTGCTTCAAGTCGACATCCAACGCCACCAGCCGCAGGTCGAGCCCGCGCTGTCCGAGCAGCGCACGCCGCGCGCTCGCGGCCTCGGCCGGCAATCCCGCGCGATGCGACGCCATCGCCAACCGCTCGAGCGCCGCGTCATAGCGCGCATTCAACTTGAGCGCCTGCCGCAGCGGGCCGATCGCCTCGTCGTAGCGGCCCAGCGTCATCAGGATGTCGGCATGCGTGTTGTGGGCTGCCGCGACGCTTACCTGCTGTGTGACCACGCGCTTCATGAATTCGAGCGCTTCCTGCGCGCGCCCGGCAAGCTTGAGCCACATCGCGTAGAAGCGCTGCGCCTCTGGAGACTGGGGATCGATTTCGAGGGCACGCATCAGCGCGCGACCGGCCCCGTCGAAGTCGTCTTCCCAGTACATGCGCGTCGCGCCGAGCGACCAGTGGATCTCCGCGATGTCGTCGCCCATCGCCAGCGCCTTCCGGCGCAGCTCCTTCGATTCGGCGTAGGCCGTCGCGTCATCGGACGTGAAGCCACGATAGCCGAGCACGTGGATCGCGTCGGCGAGCCCCACGAGCGCGATCGC
>JANYHJ010000210.1 GCA_025359135.1 Gemmatimonadota bacterium
CGTCGCTCGCCGAAGCGGAACGGGCAGCGGCAGCGCCTCCACGGCCAACGCGTCGTCCATCGCCGTTCTCCCCTTCGTCGACCTGAGCCCTGATCGCGCCAACACCTTCCTCGGCGACGGCATCGCCGAGACGCTGATCAACGCGCTCGCGAACGTGAACGGGCTGCAGGTGACGGCACGCACCTCCGCCTTCTCGTTCCGCGACAAGGCCACCGACATCAAGGAGATCGGCCGACAACTGGGCGTCGCCACAGTACTCGAGGGCAGCGTGCAGCGCGCGGGTGATCGCCTGCGCGTCACGGCGCAGCTCATCAAGACGTCGGACGGACTGCACCTCTGGTCGCAGAACTTCGACCGGGCCGCGGCCGACATTTTCGCGGTACAGGACGAGGTGTCGCGCGCGGTGGTGTCGGCACTCAAGCTGACGCTCGCCACGCCGCGCGATTCGAGCGGCACCGTGGGCGGCACGCGCAACGCGCAGGCGTACGAGGCCTACCTGCTCGGCCGCTTCCACTGGAACCTGCGCACGGTCGAGGGGATGGTGCACGCGACGACGGCGTTCAAGCGCGCCGTCGCACTCGACTCCGCGTACGCCTTGGCATGGACCGGCCTCGCGGACACGTACGCGCTCTCGATTCCGAGCGAGTACGGACAACCCGGCGTCAATCGCGACTCGATCCTCACGCTCGGCGAAGCGGCCGCACGGCGCGCCATCACGCTCGCTCCGCAGCTGGGCGAAGCGCAGGCCTCGCTCGGCGAGCTGCTCGAGCATCGCAAGCGCTACGCCGAATCGGTGGCGGCGTTCGAGCAGGCCGTGCGGTTGAGCCCGGCGTACGCGACCGGGCACCAATGGTACGCGTACGCATTGCAGGGACAGGGTCGCTGGGACGAGGCGCTCAAGGAGATGGAGATCGCGCATCGGCTCGAGCCGCTCTCGCACGTGATCACGTTGTCGGTGGCGATCCTGCACGAGGGCGCCGACCGGTTCGCGGACGCGTCACCGCTGTTTGCGCAGGGACTGACGCAGGCGCCGGACGCGTGGTACGCGTGGGGTGCGTTCGTCGGGCAGCAGCTCGCGTTGGGCCAGGTGGACTCGGCGGCCGCCGCGCTTCGACGCTACCACGCGGGCATTACGGGCGACACCGCCGGCGCCGTGCGGCGCGAGCGCATGCTCCGCGATCCGGCATCGCGGGATGCGCTGATCGAGGAGATGATGCAGGCGAAGGAGTACATGAACGCGATCGTCGTGGCACGGTGGCTGCGCAGCGATGACGTGGTGATCGCGCTGCTCACGCGCATGCACGACGAGGGGCTCGGGCCGACGCCGTGGATCGGATTGCTCACCGTGCTGGGGCCCAAGCTGCGCGCGGATGCGCGGGTGCGGGCGCAGCTGGAGAAGTTGGGCGGGCCGCCGTTGGCGAAGGCGACGGCGGGGGGCTGACTCACGGGTCCTCAGTTCAGGGCACTCTCCGCTGGGCCGCTCGCTGCGTCACGCCCCGTCAGCCGAGCGGCGATTTCCATTTCAGGCCGGGGAAGCGGGCGAAGTCGCGATCGGTGGTGACGAACTCCGCGCCGACCTCGATGGCCAGCGCGGCGTGATACGCATCGGCCACGAGGTTGCCGCGGGCGTCGCCGGTGCGACACAACTCCGCGAAGATCTCCCAGTGCCGGTCGCCGGGCCGGAGTGCCACGGCCCGCGGCTGGGCGCGCAGGGCCGCCACGTAGGCGAGCGCATCCGTGAGGCGCATGGGCGGGTCGAAGATGCGAGGATGGGTCAGCACGCGAACGACGCCCGAGAGCACCAGCTCCGAGAGTCCGACCGCCTCGACACCCCGCAGCGCCCCGACGACCCAGGCGCGGTATTCCGCATGTCGCTCGGCATCAGCCCGCGCGGCATACACGAGCACGTTGACGTCGGGAACGATCACCGCACGCGCTCGCCGGACTCCATGAGATCCAGCAGCGCGGCATTGCTATCGAGATTCACGCCGGCGCGCACACCACGACCGCCCTTGAAGACGGGAATCTCGGGCGTCGTGCCTGCGCGAGCGGTCGCGCGGACGGCGAGCCGCACCGCGTCGGCGATGAAGTCGTTGAGCGAGCGCCCGGCGCGCGCGGCCTTGGCCTTGGCTTCGCGGAGGAGGGCGTCATCGAGGCGGATGGTGGTGCGCATGCGTCATAATGTCATGTGCTGACATTTACATGTCAAGCATAGGGCGTTGCCATCGGGCGTGCACGCCATCACATGGATGTGTCAGCGCCGCGGCTGGTTGTCCGGTTACGGGCTGCATGTGCCAACCTGGACGTCGTGACCAAGTGGTGACGTGGGCGACGTACCCCTGCGACGCTGGCCGCTCATCGTACCGTCATGACACCGTACACGACGTTCCTCACCACGCGCGGCACACTCGCATTGATCGCCGTGGGCGCGGCGTTCGGGCTGTTGCTGGCCGCCTGAACACCGCGTTGCACGGCGCGTGGCTTCAGTCTTCGTCCCAGACCTCGCGGAAGAACGCGGGGAGGTCGAGCACGAGCGGCGCGCTCGAGCCGAAGGGCCGCCAGCTGATCGATCCGGTGCCGACCTCTGCGCGAGCGTCCGACGGGCGCCAGCGCTCGACCCGGCGCGCGGACAGATCGACGATCCAGTAGTCCGGAATGCCGACGCGCTGATAGAGGGTGCGCTTGATCATGCGATCGTTCAGCGCGGACGACGGCGAGACGATCTCGACGACGAGCAGCAAGGTGCTGATGTCGACCCACTCCTTGGGGCGCTTCCCATCAACCGGTGGCGCGACGAAGACGTCGGGCTGCACCAAGGTGGCGGGCCCGAACCTGAGGTCGGCCGGTGCGTGGAAGTCGTAGCCAAGCGGCTGCATGCTCAGATAGGCGTGTAGCGCCTGCTGCATCGCGAACACGGCCGCCTGATGCGGCAAGCGCGGCGCCGGGCTCACGAGCAGCCCGCCGTCAATGAGCTCGTAGCGATTCCCGTCGTCGGGAAGCGCCAAGACGTCCTCCACGGTCCACACACGCTGTGCAGCGGCCATGTGCATAGTGTCGCCTCCACGGTTGGGTGTCCGCAAGCGGACAAAGTCTTGCGATTGGTCATGACGGAGCATCGCACCGAATGCCCCGAACGCGTTAACCGCAACCATGCGCCCCCGGTCTTCGTGTTGCTTCGGGTCGCCGTGATGCGTAACGGACAGGCGTGCACGCCGACGCGTGGCCAATCATGTCGAGCCTCACGCCCAGCGCCGCTCCAGTGCGGCCACCGCCTCGTCCAACTCCCGGAAGTCGCTCACGACGAAGAGCACGTCCTGCAGCCGGTCGACATCGAACGGCTGCGCGAGCACCGCGTCGAGCGCGAACGGGCGCCGCTCGCACGCGTCCGAGAGGGCGTTGGCCGCGTCGGCGTGGCTCGAGATCAGCCCCGACCCGTAGATACGCGTGCCGCCGGCCTCGTGCACGAGGCCGAACTCCACGGTGAACCAGAAGAGGCGTGCGAGCTCCGTGATGCGCGGATCGTCGTCGTTGGCGCCTGAGCGGAGGAGCGCGCCGAGTGCGCCGACGCGGGCGAGGAAGGAGGCGAAGGCGGGATCGGCGTGGAGTGGCACGTGGCCGAAGACGTCGTGGAAGATGTCGGGCGCTTCCACGTAGTCGAGCTGCTGCGGCGTGCGTACGCTGCGCACGGTCGGGAACTCGCGACGTGCGAGCGAGGCGAAGAAGGCCGCGGCGGGCATGAACCCCGGCGTCGGCACGGCGCGCCAGCCGGTGCGCGGCGTGAGGCGTGCGTTGAGTGCGTCCAGCTGCGGGATGGCGGCGCTCGAGAGGCCGATCGTCGCGAGGCCATCGAGGAAGACCTGCGTGACCGTGGCCTCGAGTGCGGGCATGCGTCGCTCGAAGAGCACGCGCCAGACGGCGTGATGGGTGCCGGTGTAGTCGAACAGCGCGGCCGGTTGCGTGGTTGCTGAATCGGCGGCGGTCGCGGATGAGAACTCGGGAGCCTTGAGCATGAACGTGGGAGGATGGGGGACAACGCAAAACGCGGCCCGTGGAGAATCCACGGACCGCGTGCGGCAGGAACGTCAGCGCGTCGAAACCCTACGCGCTCACCCGGCGCCAGCCCGTGGGGGCGGCGCATAGCGATACGAACGGGTGGCGAGTGGTTGACGCATGCGAGGCATCTTGGCCGAGCGGCGCACGGGCGTCAAGGGTGCACGAGCGCCGGCAGGAGCTTCTCGGGCACGAGGTGTTCCTGCAACCAGTACGTCATCGGATCGGCGTAGTTGCCCGCGTAGGTGAGCACCACGAGGTCCAGCTCGGGCACGGCCATGACGAGCTGGCCACCGTTGCCGCCCGCGAAGGTGGCGCGCACCGTCCGCCCCGCAAACGGATACTCGACCGACCACCAGAGGTAGCCGTAGCGCAACGTGCGCAGCGCCACGAGCGAGGACGTGGACTGCCGCATCCATTCCGGTGACGCGACACGTTGGCCGCGCCATGTGCCGCCATCGAGCACCAGCTGGCCGATCTTCATGAAGTCGCGCGGCAGGAAGCGCATGCCGCCGCCCAGGAAGAGCTCGTTGGTGGGGGTGAGGTTGAGCCAATAGCGCGTGATTCCGAGAGGCTGTGCCAGCCACTCGTCGAACATGCCGATCACCGGGCGCTTTGCCACGGCCTTGAGCACTCCCGTGGCCAGATGCGGGTTGATACTGCAGTACACGGCCTTCTCGCCAGGCTCGCGGATCATCTTGAGGGCGAGCGTGGCGCGCCACCAGTCGGGCGGTGCATCCTGGTCGGTGAGCACGTCCTCGCTGCCGGGCGAGTTGCTGTCGCGATCATCGCAATCAAGCCCCGAGCTCATTGTCAGCAGGTGCTTGAGCATGAGCGCCGACTGTCGCGCGTTGCGCGCGCCCGCGGGCGCGAAGGCGCGCATGGCCTCGTAGACGCGCGTGTTGGTGTCGAGCGGCACGCCGTGCGCCATGGCCGCGCCCATCATCAGCGACCCGACGCTCTTGGCCGCGGAGCGCGTGTCGTGCGGCTGGTCGCGCGTCATGCCGTGGAAGTACTCCTCGAACACCAGCTTGCCATGCCGAGCGACGAGCACGGCGTGGAGTTCGCTCGCACCCACGCCGTCCATCGGCGTGTCGATCAATCCGCGCGCGAACTGTTCGAGTCCTTCACGCGAGAAGCCGACCGACTCCGCCGACGCGACGGGCCACCCGTCGGCTCCGGCCGGCGGCGGCCGGTAGACGTACGCCGATGAGGGCGTCCGCCGCGGGAAGAAGTCCGAACCTGCCGTCGTGTCCGCACGCCGGAAGTCGAAGGTGAGCCCGCGCACTTCCGTGTGCAGCACGCCACCCGGTCGCAACTCGCCTTCCATCGACACGTCGCCCAGCGTGTCACCGCGCCCTGCGCGTCGGAGCTGGACGCGCGCGCCGTCGCGCGTGAGCGCCGCGACCCCGAGCTGACGCCCGACGTTGCGCTGCGGATTGCGGATGAAGGCCCGCGTGGCGCCGTTGGCCGCACGCTCGACGCGCAACCAGAGCGTGATGTCATCGACAAGCGGATCGGGAGTGCCGCGCCACGCACTGGCGCCCGCGACGCGCTCGAGCGCGAGTGGCGAGGCATAGCGCGTCCCGTTCGTGACGGTCCTGGCCTGGATCCACCAGCCGACAAGGCGCTGCTCGTCGCCGCTCAAGCGACCGCGGAACTCGCCAATCGAATCGCCGAAGAGGGCGACGATCGTGTCGCCGCCGAGCGATGTTGGTGCGGCGCGCGTGCCCATCGCGGCGCTCCAACCGGCCGGCGTCCGCGTCAGCGTGACCGGGCCGGCGAGCGCCGTCGTGAACGTGCGTCGCGCTTCCCAGAGGCCCGCGAGGTCGTTCGCCGTGGTGCCCACGGTGATGTCAGCGTTCGCGGCACCGGTGCCCGGATTCGCACCGCGCGGGGTGCAGCCCGCCGCGGCGATCAGCCCGAGGAACGCGATCCATGGTGAGGAGAAGCGGCGGTCGTATCGATGCACGGGAGGTCTTGGCAAGGGGCGACTGGAAGCGAGCGACGCTACCACGTTACGTCGCCCGGCGGCGCCATGCTTGAACAGGTGCAACCTGGGCGCGCGCGGTATCGTCGACCATGAACGACGTGGTCAGCGCCGCTCCCGATCAGCGCAACGCGGCTCGATAGGCGCTCGGCGTCAGCCCATGCGCACGCCGGAACGTGCGCGTGAGGTGCCCGTGGTCGGCAAAGCCGCAGCGCGCGGCCACGCCGGACACGCTCTCCCCCGATTATGCGAGCAGCCGGGCCGCACGCTCGAGCCGCTCCGAACGCACAATGCCGGCGGGGCTCACCCCGAGATGCCGACGACAGGTGCGCGCCAGGTGCACCGGATGCACGCCGCATGAGCGCGCGGCCTCGCGCACCGTGATCCCGTCGGCGCTGCGCTCGCGCAGGCAGGCCACCGCGCGCGCGAGCCACGAGGGCGCCGCGGCGGTGCCGCGCTCGACGCGTCGCTCGAGGCCCAACAGCTCCAGCACGAGCGACTCGGCCTCGAGTGCCGCCAGATCGTCGAACTCACCTCGCACGAGTCGCACGAGCCGCGCCCCACGCGCGAGGCGCGCGCCATCGTCACCGAGCGTGGCATCGGTGCCGCGCGACTGATCGTCCATCGCGTGGGACCAGAGCGCGGCCGACACCGCGACCGAGAGGAAGCGCCCCGCGATCCGGCTGCCCTGCCGGGCATAGCGATCGCGATGCACCGTGCCCGGCGGGTTGTAGACGACGGCCGGCCCGCGGCATTCGTGCGGTGCCCCGGCGGCGCTCGAGAGGTAGCGTCCCGACAGGTGCACGATGAAGTGCGCCGTCGCGTGCGCGTGGAGCGCCACGTCGCGCCCGGCATCCGGCGACATGAGCGAGAGGACGAGCCCCGGCGCCTCGACGCGACGGTCGACGCTGCCGAAGAACTGCGCGTGCGCGAGCGCCGGGGTGCCCGGCGCGGACGTCGTGGCGTTTCGCATGGTCACGACTACGGCGCGGGGCGGCGGTGGGATTCGCGCTCGCCACCCGGCGAACCGGAACAACTCAGCGTGCCTTGACGACGTTGGTCTCGCGCTCCGTCACGTCGGCGTCGCCCCGCCCGGCGCGCGACCAGACCAGCACCGTACCGCAGGTGCGCGACTGGTAGCGAATCGGCGCCTCGTTGGCCGTGGGGTAGATCTCCACCGCGGCGATGTCGTCGCCGCGCAGCACCTGGTTCACGTCCCCCTCAAGCACGGGCAGGTTGTCCACCCAGATGTCCATCACGCAGCTGCGACCAGCCGAGCGCGCGAGCGCGCGCGAGCGCCCGCTGACGGACTGCACCGAAACGCCGCGCACGCCGAGCAACCAGTCGGTGGCCTGGAAGGTGGCGCGAGAGTCGAGGTCGACGCGGGTGAGGAAGATGCCGTGCGTCGTGCGGCGCCGCGTGTAGAAGTCGTGGGTCCAGTCCGTGGTGGGCAGGCCCCGCACCGACACCACGAGGCTGTCTTGCGCGCGCCCGGCCAGCTCGAGTCGAAGCACGGGCACGTGCTCCGTGAGAGGGCCCATCCAGAAAGCGTAGGTGAGCACCGGTGCCGCGCCGGCCTTGCGGACTTGCAACCGGTACGTGCCCGGGACGGCCGCCGTGAGCCCGAACTCACCGGCCGAGTCGCTGATCACGCTGACGGCCGTGGTCCTGGCCTCCACGGGAATGAGCGAGATCGTCACCTCCGCCATCGGCGTGCTGGATGACTTGTCCAGCACCGTGCCGCTCACGTGCTGCGCCACGAGCGTGGCCGGCAGCGCGGCAGAGGCGAGAAGCGCGGCGAGACGATGCGAGCGAAGCAGCGAATGCACCATTGAGCCCTCCGGCACGTGGTCCTTACTAGACACCGGCTCGGCTCGGCGGGTTCCCGCGAGCCCGCGCCGGCCTCAAGCCAGCGCCCGCCCGCGGGTTTCCGGGATCCAGCGCCACGCGATGGCCGCGGTGAGGAACGCGGCGCCCGTGACGGCGAACGCCGCGGCAAATCCGTTGCTCGCCGCCAGCGAACCCACCACCCACGGCGCCGCCGCGCTCGCCACGCGCCCGAGGTTGTACGTGAAGCCCTGCGCCGTGCCGCGCACTGCCGTCGGGTAGAGCTCCGCCGTGAGCGCACCAAAGCCCGAGTAGTAGCCGGTGCCGAAGAACGCGACGAACGGCCCGAGCGCGAGCAGCACCAGCGGCGTGCGCAGGAAGCCGTAGAGCGGCAGCAGCACGCTGGCCGCGAGCAGGTAGGTCACGTAGGTGCGCTTCCGGCCGACCTTGTCGCCGATGAAGCCGAAGGTCACGTAGCCGAACCACATCCCCACCTGCATGGCGAAGACGAAGCTCGTCATCACCCGCGGCGAGAGCCCCACCCCGCCCTGCGCTTCCGGCAGCGAGAGATAGGCGGGAATCCACTGGTTGAGACCCCACCAACCGAACAGCGTACACGCATTCATGAACGTCACCACGATGGTGACCTTGGCAATTGGCCCGCGAAACAGTTCCGCGATCGCGCCGAAGCCTGCGTGGCGCGTGACGCCCACGGCTGTCACGCCTGTGTTCGCCACGGTTGCGTTCGACGCGCTGCCACCGCTCCGCCCCGCGTGGCTCTCGCTCCACATCGTCGACTCGGCTACGCCGCGCCGGATCCAGAGCGTGATGAGCGCGGGCAGCACGCCGATGGCGAAGACGCCGCGCCATCCCACCAACGGCAGGACGAGTCCCACCACCACCGCCGCCAAGCCGTAGCCCACCGCCCACGCGCTCTGCATCATCCCGAGCGCCTTGCCGCGATGCTCCGCGCTCCAGTGCTCCGACACGAGCGACGCGCCGCTCGCCCACTCGCCGCCCATGCCGATGCCGAGCAGCACCCGGCAGACCGCGAACTGCCAGATGTTGGTGGTGAGTGCCGTGAGTCCGGTGAAGGCTGAATAGATCAGCACGCTGCCCATCAACGCGCGCGTGCGACCGAAGCGATCGGACAAGACGCCGAAGACGATGCCGCCGCCCGCCGCCGCCAATAGCGCGAGCGAGCCCAAGAGCCCCGCCTGCGCCTTGGAGATGTCGAGTTCCGACATCACCTGCGGCAGCACGAGGGCAAAGAGCATGACGTCGAAGGCGTCGAGCATCCAGCCGAGCGCGGCCGCGATCAGCGCACGCCGCGCCGCAGGCGTTCCCTCGCCCCACCAGCTGAAGAGATTCACGGCGCGAACGATAACGCCCGGGGCAGCATCGTGCGCGCACGCGCCGGACGCGTGCGCAGGGCGCTCAGATGCTCTTGAACGCCTCGAACGGCTGCAGGCAGCTCGGGCAGTAGCGGATGCTCTTGCACGCCGTCGGCCCGAAGGCGCTGCGCAGTTCCGTGTGCGCGGCGCCGCAGTACGGGCACGGCACGTCGGCGAGTGGCGTGCGCTTGAGGAGCTGCACGAGCGGATCGGCGGTGGCCGCGCGCGGACCCGGCGGCGCGATGCCGTACGCGCGGAGCTTCTCGCGCGCGGCCGGGTTGATCCAGTCGGAGGTCCACGCCGGCGCGAACACGGTGCGGATACGTGGCGCGAAGGCCCCCGCGCGCTCAAGCGCGCTCTGGATGTCGCGTTCGATGACCTGGATGGCGGGACACCCCGAGTAGGTCGGCGTCACCGTGACCTCGGTGCCGGTGGCGTCGACGCGGATGTTGCGGACTATGCCTAAATCAACGACGGAGAGCACCGGCACTTCGGGGTCGAGCACGGTGGCCAGCACGTCCCAGAGCGCCTCCGCCGTCGGTGCGCCCGCGAACGCTACCACGTGGCCCCGGGATGCGAGCGCGGCAACACCTGCATTTCAGCGAGCAGGTGGCCGAGGTGCTCGGTGTGACGACCGATGCGGCCGCCGGTGGCCTTCCATCCGTCGGCGGGCATGGTGAGCGTCGCGGCCTGCACGATGCGCTCGACGTTCGCGCGCCACGCCGCGTTCAACGTGCGCACGTCGATCGCGATGCCTTCCGACGTCATGGCATCATCGACCGCGTCGCCCCAGGTCAGCTCGTGCGCGTACGGCCAGAGGTAGTCGAGCGCCGCCTGTGCACGCGCACGCGATTCGGCCGTGCCGTCGCCGAGCTTGAGCACCCAGTCGGCGCCGTGCCGCAGATGGTACGTGCACTCCTTGCGCGCCTTGGCGGCGATGCCGGCGAGCGTCGCATCGATCGAGCGCTCGAGCGCCTCGAGCAGCGGCAGCTGCAGCGCGCTGTAGAGGAAGAGGCGCACGATCGTGACGGCGAAGTCGCCGTTGGGGAGTTCGACCAGCTGCACGTTGCGGAACGCGGTCTCGTCGCGCAGGAAGGCCAGCGCGTCGTTGCTGCGCCCTGCCCCCTCGAGGGCGGCGGCGTGCTCGAGCAGCAGCGACGATTCGCCGATCAGGTCGAGCGCGATGTTCGCGAGGGCGATGTCCTCCTCGAGGATCGGCGCGTGGCCGCACCACTCCGAGAGGCGCTGCCCGAGGATGAGGCGGTCGTCGGCGAGGCGCAGCAGGTACTCGACATGCGCATTGGCGGCGATGCCGCTCGTGATCGATGCGACGCGGTGACCACGGGCGTCGGAGAGCGGCGTGACCTGCGCCGGCGCATCGGAGCCCGCGCCGAATTCCGGTTCGTCGGGAATCGACCCGTAGCCCACGCTAGTAGATCCGCACGCCGCGCGGCGCCTTGTAGAACTGCGGATGCCGGTACGCCTTGTCGCTGCCCGGGTCGAAGAACGGTCCCGCATCCGATGGGCTCGAGGCCACCATGGCGCTGGTCGGCACCACCCAGAGCGAGATCACCTTGCCGCGCCGGCCGAAGACGTCGCGCGCATTCTGCAGCGCCTGTTCGCCGTCGACCGCGTGCACGCTCCCGGCGTGCTCGTGCGGTGCGCCGCTCGTTTCCTGCGTGAACACTTCCCAGAGGGGCCACTGCGACCCGTTCGCGTCATCGGCCATGGTCGCGCCCGGCTACGCGGCGGCCGTCGCGCGCGCTGCCTGCTTGGCCGCGTACGCTTCGGCGGCCGCACGCACCCACGCGCCGTTGTCGTGCGCCGCCTTGCGCGCGGCCACGCGCTCGCGATTCAACGGTCCGTTGCCCTTGACCACGGCCCAGAACTCGTCCCAGTCGATCGGCCCCGACTGCCAGTTGCCGCTCGTCGTGTCGTACGCGAGCGCGGCATCGGGCAGCTGCACGTTGATGGCCTGCGCCTGCGGCACGGTGAGGTTGATGAAGCGCTGGCGGAGTTCGTCGTTGGTGTAGCGCTTGACCTTCCAGCGCAGCAGCTCGTCGGAGTTGCTCGAGGCCGCGTCCGGCGGCCCGAACATCATGAGCGACGGCCACCACCAGCGATTGACCGCGTCCTGCAGCATCGCCCTCTGCGCGTCGGTGCCCGCACTCATGACGCTGCAGATCTCGTAGCCCTGGCGCTTGTGGAAGTTCTCTTCCTTGCAGATGCGGATCATCGAGCGCGCGTACGGTCCGTAGCTGGCCTTGGCGAGCACGGTCTGGTTGACGATCGCCGCGCCGTCGACGAACCAACCGATGACGCCGATGTCGGCCCAGTTGAGCGTCGGGTAGTTGAAGATCGACGAATACTTGGCCTTGCCCGCGTGCAGCTCGTCGAGCAGTTCGTCGCGGCTCGCGCCGAGTGTCTCGGTGGCGCAGTAGATGTAGTGACCGTGGCCCGCCTCGTCCTGCACCTTGGCGATGAGCGTCATCTTGCGGCGCAGCGAGGGCGCGCGCGAAATCCAGTTACCCTCGGGCAGCATGCCGACGCACTCGGAGTGCGCGTGCTGCGACATCATGCGGATGAGCTGCCGGCGATAGCGCTCCGGCATCCAGTCCTTGGGCTCGATGTACTCGCCGGCGGCGATGCGCGCCTCGAAGGCGGCGAGCTGGGCGGCGTCCTCGGGGTGCGCTTGGACGGTCGGGGTCATCGGGTCATCGGCGTCAGGGCCTCGCCCACACGGGGGTCCGCGCAAGCCCATGAATCTACCGGGCTTTCACCGCTCGCCACAACGGCTGAAACCGGGTATCCTCCCCGGCATGACGGCACCCAACAGCTTCCCCGATCCGGGCACCCATCCGGGCACCCATCCGGGAACCGTGACGGCGACGATCGCCGACGGACTCGCCACGATCAGCTTCTTCCATCCCAAGGGCAACTCGCTCCCGTCGGCGCTGCTCCGGCAGCTCGCCAGGACCATTTCCGAGGTGGGCCGCTCGAAGGACGCGCGCGTCATCCTGCTGCAGAGCGAAGGCAGTGGCCCGTTCTGCGCCGGCGCCAGCTTCGATGAACTGATGTCCATCGAGAACGACGTGCAGGGCACGGAGTTCTTCATGGGCTTCGCGCGTGTCATCCTCGCGATGCGCTCGGCGACGCAGTTCATCGTCACGCGGGTGCACGGCAAGGTGGCGGGGGGCGGCATCGGCATCTGCGCCGCGTCGGAGTACGCCATCGCAAGCAAGGAGGCGAGCATCAAGCTCTCCGAACTCGCCGTCGGCATCGGGCCGTTCGTCGTCGGCCCCGCCGTCGAGCGCAAGATGGGCGTCGGCGCCTTCCAGGCGCTCACGGTCGACGCGGACTTCTTCCCCGCCGCGTGGGCCGCGCAGCACGGCCTCTACGCCAAGGTCGCCGACACGACCGCCGAATTCGACGCGCTGCTTGGCACCACGCTCAAGAAGCTGCTCCACGCCAACCCCGAGGCGATGGCGCTTCTCAAGCAGAACTTCTGGGCGGGCACGGACCACTGGCCGGCGCTGCTCGCCGAACGTGCCGCCATGAGCGGACGGCTCGTGTTGTCCGACTTCACCCGGCAGGCGATCGCGAAGTTCAAGACGAAGTGAGCACGACGTGAGCATGACGTGAGCATGACGTGAGCACGCAGTGAGCACGCAGTGAGCGGCGTCACGAGCACGGACCGCGAGGCGCCGCTCCTGCGCCACGTGATGCCGGAGCTCGACGCCGTGCGCGGCATCGCCGTGCTGATGGTCGTGGCGTATCACGCCTTCTTCTGGTCGTATCACGTCGAGCAGGCCACGGGCATCGCGTGGCTGCTGCTCAGGCTGACGCAGCCGGGCTGGCTCGGCGTGCAGCTCTTCTTCGTGCTCTCGGGGTTCCTGATCACGGGGATCCTCCTCGACCAGCAGGGCGCTGGCCGGTACTTCGCGCCGTTCTACGCACGCCGCGCGCTGCGCATCCTGCCCGCGTACGCGGTAGTGTTGATCGTCGCACTCGTGACCGGTGTGGTGAGCGCGCGCTTTGCCCTCGTGGCCACGCTCTTCCTCACGAACCTCTTTCCGCTGCTCGCCGTCGGGCTCGAGTACGGCGTGCTCTGGTCGCTGGCGATCGAGGAGCAGTTCTACCTCGTGTGGCCGTTGGCCGTGCGGCGGCTCTCGCGTTCCGCACTCGCATCCGTGGCGCTGCTGGCGCTCGTGATCGGGCCCCTCGCGCGGGGATGGGCGTGGATGCACGGCGAGCGCGTCGGCCTCTATTTCTACACCTGGTTCAATCTCGACGGCCTCGCGATGGGTGCGCTGCTCGCCTTGTGGATGCGGCGTGGTGACGTCACGCGCGGGCGCGTGACACGCGCCGGCGTCGTCTGCCTCTCGGTGGCGACGGCGACGATCGCGCTCGGTGCTCCCTTCGGCATCCTGACGAGGAACGCGCTGCTCGGCGGCGCGCTCCAGTACACGCCGTGGTGTCTTGCGGCTGCGGGCGCTCTCGCGCTCACCATGATCGCGGGATCGGGCCCGCGTGCGCGGTTCGTGCAGCCACGCTGGCTCCGCTTCTACGGCGAGATCAGCTACGGCCTCTACCTCTCGCACCTGCTCGTGTTCATGGCGCTGGACTACGCGTTCGCTCGCCTGGCACCGGCGCTTTCGCCGGGCGCACCACACCTGGGCCCGATGCTCGTGCGCGCGGCGATCGGGATCTCGCTCTCGACCGCTGTCTCCTGGGCGAGCCGGCGCTCGGTCGAAGCGTGGTTTCTCAGCTTCCGCGGGCATTGGGTGTACGGGCGGGTCAGCGCGACCGGCTGAGTCGCCGTCCCCCGCTGGCATCGTTCGCGCCACCCGCCAGATTTCGTCCATGTCCTGCCACGAACCCGCGCGCCCACAACGGGGTATGGTGTCGATGCGCTTTCAACGCCCGTTGCTTGCGGCCAGCGCCCTGGTGGCCATTGCCTCCCACGCGATGGCCGCGCAATCGGTGCGCGGCAGGGTGGTCGAGGTGACCAGCAACCGGCCGGTGCCGGAAGCGACGGTCATTCTCTTCAGCGACTCGACCACCGTCGCGGCCTCCACCAGGACCGACTCGGCCGGCAAGTTCCTCGTCAGGGCTCCCAAGATTGGCCGCTACAACATCCGGGTGCGCAAGGTGGGCTTCATGGGCGGCGAGACGGGCATCATGGAGCTGGCGCTGCCCGAGGAGTACGAGATCACGATCCGTACGCCGCGCGTTACCCCCGTGCTGACGGGGGTGAAGGTCACCGGCCAATACACGCGCGGCTTCGAGTGGCTGCAGGGCTACGAGGATCGTCGCAGGGCGGGGATCGGCCAGTTCATCACGCAGGACCAGATCAACAACAAGAATTCGCAGACGGTGGGCGAGCTGCTGCGCGGCTACATCGGCGTGGGGGTCGAGCCCGGCCCCAACGGTTGGTACCTGATCACGAGCACGCGCGGCGGCCGCTCGCTCGAGAACAGCGCGTGCCTGATGGACATCTTCATGGATGGCATCCCGATGGACCAGGAAGCCATCCAGATGTCGACGCGCCCCGTCGACCTCGAGGCGATCGAGATCTACTCGGGCCCGGCCACGGTGCCGGCCCAGTTCAAGAAGCAGACGACCGGGTCGTGCGGCGTGGTGCTGATGTGGACGCGCGTGCGGAACGTGCGGCGCGGCGAGAAAGAGAAGCCGTAGCCCGCTCGCGGGCCGAGGTGCCGGTCCGGTCGCGAAGATCCCAGTTGGCGCCGTGGCGCGCCATCCACGCGAGTTCGGCCGGCGGGAACTGCTTCTCCACGCCGATGTGCAGCAGCGTGCGGCCCTTCTGGTCCTGCCGATTGACGTTGGCACCAAGGGCCACGAGTGCGCGCGCCGCCTTGAACTTCTTCCAGCCCCACGCGGCCATGAGCGGCGTCACTTCTGCGACGCCCTCGAGGTCGGCACCATTGGCCGCGAGCAGTCGTGCCATCGAGGCGTCATCGAACCACGCAGCGGCGAAGAGCCCGCCACCCGGCGCGTTGGTCACGCGCGCACCGTGCTTGATGAGCAGTTTGACGAGCGCGGGATGTCGCGCGCGCGCCACCGCCTCGAAGAGCGCGGTGGATTTGTCCTTGCCGTAGGTCTCGTCGACCGCGAAGCCCTGGCCCAGCAGCCAGCGCACCATGGCGAGCTGCGCACTGCGCGGCTGGTGGATGCGCTCGGGGCACGCGGCGGACGCGAGATGGAGCAGAGTGCGTCCGCCCGGATCGGTGACGGTGCGGAGATCGGGGCGTACGCCAAGCGCCGCTCGCACGGCGGCGAGATCGAGGGCGCGCGTGTCGGCGATGAGGCGCGTGCGTGAGGGACGCAGCAGCGCGGATGCGTTGATGTGCGCGACTCGACCACGCGTTGCACCCGCAACCCGCACTCGCTTCGTGGCGACTGTCCCCGGCGTGCCCTTGGCCGCGGCAATGGTGTCGTTCGTTCCGCTGCCAACGCCGTACTTGGCCAACCGCTCACGGCACGACGCGATCTCGCTCGCCAAGTCGGGATACGCGTTGACGTCCGCACCGAGCGCGATCAGCCGGTCGAACATCGCCGGGAAGTTGCGGCGCTTCAGGTCGTGAGGCAGCGCGTTCCATGCGAACCAGGTCGTGTTCGCGAGCACAACGCCGCCGTAGCTGTTCTTCGCCTCGAGGTTGCCACCCGTGCGCACCAGCGCCTCGACCAGCGGCAGGCTTCCGTTGCCCGATGCCCAGTGGAGTGGCCACATGCCATCGTGTATCCGCTGTGGTACACCGCGCGCGAGCAGCCACTCGGCGATCGCTCCGTGTTCGCACTGCACGGCGAGCACGAGCGCGGCGCACTGCTCGGCTTCGGTCGACGCGCCGAAGTTACGCTCGACCGCCGCGAGGTCGCCCAGCCCTGCCGCTCCGTAGAGCGTGTCCGGCGTCGCGAACCGCTGCACGAGGTACGTCCCCGCCTCGGGGCAGCCATTGGCGAGCGCGTAGTTGGGCCATGGGCCGCCCACGCGAATCGCCGGGATCGTGGCGCCGCGCGCGATGAGGAGATCGAGCAGCTCGATCTGCACCCCCGCGAGGCGGGGATGCGCGCTCGTGGCGGTGAGGCCGAGCGTCGTGGTGCCGCCGCCATACGCGTTGCTCTCGGCGTTCACGTCGGCGCCTGCGTCGAGCAAGCGCGCCGCGATGCGCACGATGCTCGGCGGCGTCACCTGCCGGTAGTCCTCCACGCCGTTGGCCGACACGTAGTGCAGGAGCGTCGAGTGATGCGCGCGTGCCGACCGCGCGTGCACGAGCGCCGGGTCGGCGCGTAACCGGGCGCGAAGCGCGGCCTCGTCGCCGGAAATGACGAGATCGGCCGCCGACTCGAAGTGCACCACGGCGGGATCCGATCGCTCGAGCGCCGTCACGAGCTGCTTGAGCGCGGTCCAGTTCTCGAGGTGATGCCCGCGTGCGACGACCAGTTGCGCGTCGGCGAGCTTGAACGGCTTCGCGCTGATGGTCGCGTCTTCCAACTTGTGGAAACGCGGGTGCTGCCAGCGGATGATGTCGAGGGTCTTGCGATCGGAACGCCGGAAACCGGCGAGGATATCCTTGGCCTGCTTGCGAGCCTGCTCGAGGCTCAAGCGCGCGCCAGGGCGCGATACGTGTGGCATGACCAACCCCCTTTCAATGCGCCTGGTGTCCGCATCGAATCAGGCATGAAAGAAGGGTCACAACAGACACTTCCGGACCTGAATGGGTGGGCTCGGCCCTTTCCGCGGACGGGTGGCGCCCCAACGCGCTCGATGTCCACGGTAGCGCGACCGACGAGCCGCGTCAACGGCGACGCGCCCGGGATGCGGTGGAGCCATCCCAAGTCCGTGGTGGGGCGTCCGGGGGGGGACTTGCCGATAAACGATAACCTGCTTACTGTTTATCAATAAGCCACCCGAGCCCGAGCCAATGCCCCGACCACACGCTGCTTCGCTTCCTCTCGCCGATCAGGCCCTGCGCGTACTGATCGTCCTCAACGTGCTCGGCGGCGTCGCGATCGGTGCGCTGCTTGCCGCGACCTTCATCAACGAGACGTGGGCCTTCACCGCGCTGGGTGTCCCACCGTCTCCGGAGACGCGCGGCGAGCTCACCGGGATGCGCATGGTGGCCGTGCTCGGGATTGCTGCGGTTCCGCTCAACCACGTGGTCCTGGCGCGGCTGCGGGCGATGGTCCGATCGGTGCTGGACGGTGAATCGTTCGCCGGAGCGAATGCGGCGCGTCTGCGCGCGATCGCATGGAGCTTGCTCGCACTGCAGCTACTGAGCGTGGTGATTGGCGCCATCGGGCACGCCGTGTCGACTCCCGCGCATCCGCTGCACCTCGATGCCGGCTTCTCGCCCGGCGGATGGCTCGCGGTGCTGATGGCGTTCGTGCTCGAGCGTGTCTTCGCCGAGGGTACGACGATGCGCGACGACCTCGCGGGGACCGTCTGATGGCGATCGTCGTCAAGCTCGACGCGCTGCTGCACGAGCGTCGCATGACGCTGACGGAGCTCGCCGAGCGCATCGACATCACGCTCGCGAACCTGTCGATCCTGAAGACGGGCAAGGCGCGCGCGGTGCGCTTCTCGACGCTCGAGGCGATCTGCGACACGCTCGAGTGCCAACCGGGCGACTTGCTCGCGTACCAAGCCGACCAACGGCGCGCGGGGAGGTCGCGCGTCGCATGAACGCCGTTGCGGGTGCCACGCCGCCAAGCGCGTCGTCGGCTTCACTTCTGGCGACGTCGGGACTCGACGCGGATCTCGCACCGTGGCGACTCAACCTGCTGCGCGCCATCTATGCGTTGATCGGCCTCGCCCAGGGCGCGAACATGGTGAGCGTGCTGGCGTCGCATCCTCCGGGAGATCGCGGCGTGATCCCGAGCCTGCTTTTCGCGATGTGCGCACTCGACCTGATCGGCATCCGCTATCCGACGAAGATGCTTCCGCTCCTGCTGTTCGAGTGGCTCTGGAAGACGACCTGGTTTGCCGTCTACGGCCTGCCCCAGTGGCTCGCGCACACCGGCCCGCCGACCTTCGCCGAGGATTTTCCCGCGATCACGTTGGGCGTGATCTTGATGCCGCTCGTATTGCCGTGGGGGCACGTGTGGCGACAGTATTTAGCCGCACCCGGGGAGATGTGGAGGCGAGGGTCATGAGGCATCGTGCGTTCGAGACGACAGCGTCGGTGGTGTCGAGTCTCCTGTTGCTGCTGCACCTGGCGCAGGACCTCGTGCGAGAAGCGGCCGGCCCCGCAGCGCCGGCGCTTGGCTATCTGGTGGTGACGGCGCTCGTGGCCGGCGTGCTTTACGGCGCCGTCGCAATGTCGGACCGCCGCGCGGGACACGCGATCGTGATCGTCGGCGCGTTGGGCGGCGCGGCGATGCCCGTGTTGCACCTGCGCACGACGTTGGGGTCGCGTCAGGACCTGTTCTTCAGCTGGACGATGCTGACGTTGGGTGCGGTGTCGCTCCTGGCGTTGGGTTTGGCCATCGGCGCGCTGCGCGCTCCTGCGCCCGAAGCATGACGCACTGGACGCGGCGACGCTTCCATCGAGGCGCTCGAGCGCCTGCGGGATCGGTAGACTGAAGAAATGAGCGGTGCGGGCGGCCGAGGGGTTTGCGGTCGTGCGGCGCTGGGCGCACCTTGGGCGTGACCCTGACCCCACGCCGATGTCGCTCACCCGCCGTTCGTTCGTCGCCACCGCCGCCACGCTGGCGGCCGGTGCCGCCGCTTCCCCGCTCCGTTCCTCGGCTCAGCCAGCGACCGACGCCGGACTCGACAGCGATGCGTGGCTCGAACGCCCGTTGATCGGCACCGCCGGCGATCCGCTCGGCGTGCGGCCGGACTTCCCGGCCGCGCTCTCCAAGTGCTACCTCAACTCGGCCTACATCATGCCGGTGCCGAAGCAGGTGGCCGCTGTGGGACGCGCGTTCGTGGACCGCAAGCTCACCGACCCGATCCCGCTCGGCGAGATGCTCAAGCAGACGGATGTGGTGCGCGCGCAGTTCGCGCGGCTCATCAACGCGAGTGCCGACGAGATCGGCTTCCTCTTTGCGACGAGCGAGGGGGAGAACATCGTCGCCAACGCGCTCGACCTGCGTGCGGGTGACAACGTCGTGATCGACGCGCTGCACTACGAAACCGAGTTCGTGCTCTACGGGCACCTGCGCGACACGCGCGGCATCGACCTGCGCGTCGTGCCCCACGTGAACGGTGCCGTGCGAATGGAAGACTTCGAGCGTGTGGTGGACAAGAAGACCAAGCTCGTGTCGGTGGCGTGGGTCTCGCACCAGAACGGCTTTGTTCATGACATGCGCGCGCTGGCCGAGCTGGCGCACGCGCGCGGCGCACTGTTGTACGTGGACGCGATCCAGGCGGCCGGGATGATCCCGATCGACGTGAAGGCGACAGGCGTGGACCTCCTCTGCTGCGGCACGTACAAGTGGCTGCTGGGCGGCTTCGGCGTCGCGCCCTTCTACGTGCGGCAGGGGCTGCTCGACCGGATCACGCTCGACCGCTATGGCGCGCTGCATGTGGCGCGCGAGCTGCCCGGCGACAAGTTCGAGATTCACGCGACGGCCAAGCGGTTCGACTACGCGACGCTACCGTTCGCGGAGGTGTACCAGCTGGGTGCGGGGCTCGCCTACCTCGAGCGCGTAGGCGTGCCCAAGATCGAGGCGCACACGGTGACGCTGGCGCAGGAACTGCGCGCGGGGCTTGCGTCGCATGGGAAGCGGTTGTTCACGCCGGAGGGGACGAGGAGCGCGATCGTGACGTACTGGCTCGACGAAGATCCGGCGGCGGTGAAGAAGCGGTTCGAGAAGGCGGGCGTCGTCGCGACGGTGCGCGAGGCGAAGCGCGAGGTGCGCGTGGGCGTGGGGCTGTTCAATACTGCGGAAGACATCACGAGCTTCCTGAGGACGAGTCGCGGCGATTCGTGAGGAAGGTGCGAAGGCTCACGAGTCCGCACCTGCTCGGCTTGGAGGAATCGCGTCAGCTCGACGAACGACTCGCTGCGCCAAGCTCACCGAGGGGATCAAACGGCTCGAAGTAGCGGGCGTGCGTGCGGCGTAGAGTCGCCTCGGAGTCCGAGTCGAGAATCAGGACTTCGTAGTCAAGTCGATCGTCACCGAGGTCAAGCTCCGCGCGCAAACGCTTCTCGCGGGCGTGGTCCCGTTCAGCGTCCGTGAACGCCTCGAAATGTTGCACCCGCTGCGTGGGGCGATGGTACTTGATCAGGTAGATCATTCGCGTCTCTGTGCTCCCTGCGTCGGAACATCGCGCAGTACCGCGAGAAGCGCCAGTTCAACGTCGCGCATCGAGCCTGACAGTTCCGGGTCACTGCCGGGAGCAACTGACTCGATTCGCGAAACGCTCTCAGAAATCGCAAGAAGTAGCGTGGTCAGATACGCTGGTCCGCCACCGTACTTGAGCGCCGTACCGACTCTGTCGGCAGCAGTCTCGGAGACCTGTGCCCACAGGTGCTGCAGCCTCGTTCGCACCTGCACCTCGATGGGCAGGCCCATCGCGACCGGAATGACGTGTACGGCCCGATATCCGAATGTCGGTGTCGCCCTCCGATCCACCACACGCGCATCGGGCCAATGGGCGACGAGGCCCGCGACAGTGGCGTCCTGCCAAGACAGATCGGAGCCAACGATTCGCAACCCGGCGATGTCCTGTATCCGGCTGAGTTGGAGTGCGCTGCGGCGAAGCTTCGCCTCGATCGACGTCGTCGTCTTCTCCGAGCGTCCGCTCACCTCGCCGATCACCGCCAAGCGCACCGCCGTCTCGACTTCTTCAAACGCTGGCCTGAACGACCGTCGATACTCGTCGAGCAGCTTGAGGTCTGCTGTGGATGCCGAACCGGAGCGCAACCTCTCCCCGAGCCGGTTCACCTCTGACTTGGAGAACGTCACGTGCGCCGCAATCCACGTCGACGAAGCTCCGAACCGCGCCCCATCGGCATCGCCCCTACGACGTCGGCGGGCTGAACGCGGCGTGCGTCGCGTCGAGCCAGCTCTGGTGGTACTTCGGATCCTCGATCGCCATCGCGGCCTTCGCCACCTTGAGCGGACGGAACGAGTCCATCATCACCGCCAACTCGTTCGTC
>JANYHJ010000026.1 GCA_025359135.1 Gemmatimonadota bacterium
CATGATCGCGATGCCGCGCACGCGAATCACGGGCGCTGTTGGATCGAACGCGCTCTGGTCGACTCCCGACATCGCGAAGCCGCCCATGAACGCGGAGCCGAGCAACTCGACGCGCACGCCGGGCGGCACGATGATCTCCACACCACCCATGACGATCGCGAGGTTGATCTCGCTCACCCCCGCACCGAAGCGCGCCTCGCGCAGGTCGAGCTCGCCGCCACCCATGACAGCCGTCACGTGCAGCTCGCGCGGCAGCACCCAACTCCCCTTGGTCTGGAAGCCGCCCATGATCGCCATCTGCACGTTGCGCTTCGGCACCGTGTCTTCACTTGCGATGATCGCGGGATGTCCGGGATCGGTCTCGGGACGCGGCGCCACCTGAATGCCGGCGAGCGACGCCTCGAGCTCCGCGAGCGTGCGCGCCTCGTAGACCATCGCCATGCGCGCGTCGAGCGTGTCGATCGTGATCCGGTCGTTGGCGAAGTGCGCCGACAACGCCTGTGCGACGGCGTCGCGCTGGGCGTCGGTGACGTGCGAGGGGAGCGGACGATCGGGCGTGGTCATGATGGCGCGGACGGCGCGTGGCTCAGGACGAGAGCAGGCTCAGCACATCAGGAGTCAACGACTCCGGCGTGTCCGACGGCGAGAAGCGCTTCACGACACCACCGTCACGGCTCACGAGGAACTTCGTGAAGTTCCACTTGATCGCCTCGGTGCCGAGAATGCCGGGCGCCGCCGACTTGAGCAGCGCCCACAAGGGATGCGCGCCGGCGCCGTTGACCTCGATCTTCCGGAACATCGGGAAGGTCACATCGTACGTGGTCGAGCAGAACGCTGCGATCGCCTCGTCCGCACCGGGCTCCTGGTGGCCGAACTGGTCGCAGGGAAAACCGAGCACGACGAGTCCCGCGTCCTTCTGCGCCCGATAGAGTGCCTCGAGCCCGGTGTACTGCGGCGTGTAGCCGCACTTGCTCGCGACGTTCACGATCAGCAGCACCTTGCGCTGGAACGGCGCGAGGGTCGTCTCCGCGCCATCGATCGTCGTGACCGGGATGTCGTACAGGCTCATGCTCAATCGGCAGGAAGTGGCAACACCGCGAAGACGGGATGTTAGCGCGTCGAACCGCCCCGCGCCGCGCCGGCCTCCGTACGCGACCACCGACGTCGGGTTTCGGCGCGCACTCCTGTGGAAGCTTGGCCGGCACCGCTATCATCATCGTGTGCACACGCGGCGCCCGCCGCGCGCCTCCACCGGAGCCCACCATGTCACGCCTTCGCCTCGCCGCCCTGCTCGCGCTCCTCGCGCCCGCCACGCTCGCCGCCCAGTCGGGGCCGGTCCCCTTTCCCGAAAAGCTGCCGAACGTCGGCTACCAGGACGCCTTCGCCCGCGTCGGCCCCAACCTCTACATCGCTGGCCAGCCCACCGACTCCGCGCTCCGCGCGTTGCGCGCCGAGGGCGTGATGACGGTGATCACGCTGCGCACGCCGCCCGAGCTCGCCAACCGGCAGGCGGTTCCCTTCGATGAAGAGAAGCTCGTCAAGGAGCTCGGCATGACCTGGGTGCACATCCCGGTGCGCGGCGACTCGACGTGGCCTTACTCCACGGCGGCGGTCGACAAGTTTGCGGAGGCGCTCAAGAACGCGAAGGGCAAGGTGCTGCTCCACTGCACCGTGGCCTACCGTGCGAGCCACATCTATACCGCGTACCTCGTGAAGTACCGCGGCATCCCGCTCGATTCGGCACTCAAGCACGGGCGCGCCATCAACTTCGGCACGATCCCGTTCGAGGGATTCATGGGCGAGGCGATGCAGCCGCAGCCGATCGTCAAGAAAAAGGGCTGAGTGGGACCGTCCGGGGGGGGCAGCCCCCCCCCGGAGGACACCTTCCTAACAATCTCCGAGGCACCCCGTCTAGTGTGCAGGCGGTGCAATGCACCTGGGTACTGCGAGCCCCCCGCCGACCGAACGCCGCACCTGGAGTCCTCGCCGATGGTCCGAACTTCTGCCCGCACCTTGGTCGTCCTCGCGACCCTTGCGACCACCATCGCTTGTCTGGATTCCAACGGTCCGCGCTCATCAAGCGCTACCAGTGATCTCGTCATCGCCGTCACCGCCGCCGGCACCGTGGGCCAGCTCGACGGCGTCCGCGGCGCCGGCTTCCCGGGCCTTGGCGCGCGCGGGACGTTTCCGATGATCGGGGGCGCGCCGTCGTGCGAAGCCTCGCTCGGTGGACATCCCTGCATGCCGCATGGCGACACGACCGGGGTGACGCGCACGGTCACCTGGCTCGACGCCAACGGCGTGGCCGAAGCAGCCTATGACTCGCTGCTTACAGCGACGGCGACGTTCGTCCTCGACATCAATCGCAGTGACACACTCGGCATCCGGCAGGAGCACCGCTCGATGACGGCCACCGGCCTCGTGGGCAGCGAGACCGAGCGCACGTGGAATGGTTCGGCGACGGTCAACAACGCGGGCGCAGGTCGCTTCCGTCCGCTTGGCCCCGGCATGGGCCCCGGCGGAATGGGTGGTGGGCGCGGTCCCGGTGGTATGGGCGGTGGCCCCGGTGGTGGTCCGTTTGGTGGGACGCCGCCGACCTACGTCGCGGTGGCGGAGACGACCACGGTCAACAACGTCGTCCTTCCGGTGCCGGCCACGCAGGGCAGCTACCCCAAGAGCGGCACGATCAACACGCATTCGAACATCCTGGTTGTCTCGGCGGCCGGCGACACCACGCGCAGCGCGCGCGTCGTGACGGTGGTCTTCGACGGCACGTCGACCGCACAGATCACGGTCAACGGTGATACGCGCGCGGTGGATCTCTCGCGCCGCCCGTTCCGTGGCGGGCCGCCGCACGGTTCCGAAGGTCATCCGTAGCTGTTCCGCGCAAAACGCCCAAGCAGGTCCTTCGCTGCGCTCAGGACGACAACCGCCCGCGTTTCCCCTCGGGGAGGCGCGGGCGGTCTCTCTTGCTAGCGGAAGCGGAACTCGCGGAAGAGGTCGACGCCGAACTGCCGCACGGCGGACAGGTCGGACGCGCCCGAGCATGACGTGCTGCCCGGGTCCATCGACGCCTGCAACCACGACGCGGGTCCCAACCGGTATTCGATCGCGAGGCCGAACCACGGTGACGTGTCGTTCGCGTCGCTGCACGCCGAGCGCTTGCCGATGCCCGTGTTGACCGAGATGAAGACGCGGTCGCCCAACTGCTGGCCGGCAGTGATGCTTGCGCCATTGAGCAAGCCGTTGTTGTCGTTGCCCTGGTTGACGTCGTTCTGGCTCGCCATGGTGACGCGCACCATGTCGACGCCGGGCAGCACGCTCGAGAGTGCGCGTTCGGCCACGCCGCCCAACGTCGGGGCGAGCGCGTTGCGCACCGAGTTGAGCGTGCTCGTGTTCGCGCCCGAGAGCGCGAAGCTCGGCGCACCGAAAATGAGGTACGAGAGCAGTTCGGTATCGGACGAGCCGGCCGCGGCCTCGTCGTCACTCGAGAGCACGATACGCGGCACCGCGGCGGTGCCGAGGATTTCGGCGCGGATGCGCACCTGGTTGCGATCGGGAAGGCGCACGAGATACGAGCTGCTGATGTCGAGCGCGGGCGAGTTGGCGAGCGGGCCGTAGAAGGTCACGCGCCCGGAGTCGACCTGGAAGGTGCGACTGACGAGCCCGAGGTTGAGGCGGTAGATGCCGCGCTTGGCGAGCAGGTCGCCGGAGAGGTTGACGTCGTCGAGATGGCCGGTGGCGCGGATCTCGCCGCCGAGGATGACGTTGGCATCTTCCGAGCGCAGCCGCACGTTGTCGCCCAAGCGGAGCGAGAGGTCGCCGATCGCGACACTCTGGCGCACGCGCTGCACGAAGCTCGCGGCCTTGCGCGCGCGCGCGGCCTCGGCGGCCAGCGAGTCGGCCTCCTCGGTCGATTCGAGCGAGAGCCGCGACGGTTCCACCTGCTTCACGAACTTGCTGCCGACATAGCCGACGGCGTCGTAGATCTCGACGTCGCCATCGAGCGTGGCGGCGTCACGGGTGCCGGTGAGGTGCACTTCGCCGTTCAGGTCGAAGGAGCCGAGGCTGCGCGAGCGGAAGGCGCCGTACTGGTTGGCGCGCACGCGCAGGTCGAGCGCACCGGCGCCGCTGTCGGGCAGCCAGGCGTAGCCCGCAATGGTGAGCGAGTCGCCCTTGCGACGTTCGCCGCGCGCGGAGAAGCGCTCGAAGAGGATGCTGTCGTTGCGCAGCGCGATGCGCGCGAAGACGTCGCGCAGCTGCGCCCCGACCTCGCGCGAGACGAAGAGCCCGCTGTCGAGCGTGAGCTTGCCGTCGAGCAGCGGGCGTTCGAGACGACCGCCCACGTTGACGTCGGCGCGCAGTACGCCACCCGCCTCGGAGAGCGTGGGCACGATCCGCTTGAGGAAGTCGAGCCGGAGTGAATCGGAGCGCAGTGTGCCGACGAGCGGCTCGTCCTTGAAGCGATGCTCGACCGTCACGAGCGAGAGGTCCACCGGCAGGTCGCCCGCGAAGATGAGCGACCCGTTGCCGCCTTCGTCGAGGCTGATCGTGGTGGAGAGCCGCTGCTTGTCGTATTCACCGGTGACGCGCACGGCGCCGGCGGCAGTGCCGGCCAGGCGCACGTCGGCGGCGTCGAGCAACGCCTCGATGCGCGGTGCGCGGCGGGTGCCGCCAAGTTCGACGCGCGCGTTGAGCAACGCCGTGGCGCGTGGCGGGACCTGCTTCGCGGAGTCCTGCACGACGAAGGGGAAGTCCTCGAGGCGGAGCACGCCGCTCACGGCCGCGCTGTCGCTCAGGCGTGCGGTCGCGAAGAGGCGGCCGCCCTTGCCGAGCTCGAGGTTGGCGGAGTCGAGCGTGACGAGCCCGCCGCCACTGACGACGCGCGTCGGGTACGAGAGCCGCACGGTGTCGACGCCGAAGTGCGCGTAGAGCGAGTCGAGGTCGACCGTCAGCGTATCACCGCGCACGCCGATGCGCGCGTGTCCGGTGACGCGGTCAAAGTTGCGCGAGGCATCGGCGTCCCACGTGAGGGCGTACTGTCCGACGCCGAACAGTTCGGCCTTCGCGCGCGCATGGTCGATAGCCTGCGTGCCGACCTGCCCGCGTCCGAGCACGAGGTCGGCCGAACCGGTGAGCGTGTCACGGTAGAGGCGGGTGCCAGCCGTCACCAGCAGCGACTCCGCGCGCACCGTGCCCGTGCGCAGGGCACGCAGCGCGGCCAGCGTCGCGATGTGCAGCGAGTCGAGGCGTCCCGAGAGCACGGATGCAAGCGTGAAGGCGCCGCGCACCGTGTCGTCCCAGACGAGGCGCGTCATCGCGCTCGAATCTGCGGGACGGCGCTTGCTCATGAGTGGACGGATCGCATCGCGCAGCGCCTCGAGCGTGTCGGCGTTGAGCGCGATGCGCAGCGTGTCGTTGACGCCGCGCTTGAGGCCGACACCACCCGACGCGGTGAGCTTGAGCACGCCCGCGTCGACGATGAGCGTGTCGATGTGTGCATCGCCCTTGACCAGCCGCGCGCGCAGCGATCCCGCCGAGAGGCGGGCCGCGCCGATCGTCGTCGAGTCGAGGTCGGCGGCAATCGTGCCGTTCATGAGCGAGAGCGAGTCGCCCTTGAGGTCGAAGCGCGCGTGCGCGTCGGCCGTGATCGGGGCGCCACGTTCGGCGAGCAGCACGGCGACATCATGCAGCGACACCGTGCCCGTGATGACCTGGCCGGGTGCGTAGTGCACGGACACGTCGCTGACGATCGCACCCGCTGGGCCTGCGAGATCCGTGGTGACCTTGACCTGGTCGAGGTCGCCGCGCGCCGTGAGGTTGCCCGCGAGCGCACCGACGCGCGCCACCGATGAATCGGTGAGCAGCGTCGTGAGGCGCAGCGAGTCGGCCGAGAGGCGAGCGTCGTAGCCGTCGACCCCCTTGGCGCCACGATGCAGCGCCACGCGTCCGCCGACGCGCGTGATGCCGACGCCCTTCCGCTCGTACGTGACGCGCAGGTCGCGCACCCAGAGCGAGTCGCCCTTGGCGTCGAGCGTGGCCGTCAGCGCGCCCACGCCCCGCGCGAGCTTCGACTTGGGAAAGAGCGCCGCAATGAACGCGGCGTCGAGGCGCGGCGCCTCGACCGCGAGCCCCTTGTAGCCGGCCTGTCCCTTCACGCTCAGGTCGAAGAGGCCGCGCGCCTTGAGTGGCACGGTGACCTTGGGCGCGCGCGTGTCGATGAACGTGGCCGAGACATCGTCGAGGACGAACTTGTCGAAGGGGCCGCCGCTCGCCTTGACCGTGCCCTTGAACGCGCCCGTGAGGCCGAGCGGCAGCGCGAAGCCGACGAAGTTCTCGATCTCCTTCGTGTTGAGCGGATCGAGCGTGAGCGCGACGTCGCTGATGCGGAGGAGCGGCTGGCCCACGCCGAAGGTCACCGCGCCCGTGAGCCGCGTGCCGCCGGTCTTCACGTCCGCTTCGCTCAGCGCATAGTGGACGAGCTTCGCGTCGGCAGCATCGCTGCGCACCACGAGCGTCGCCTTGCCGCCGCCGTCGGCCGGAATCGTGGGCGAGATCCACGCGATGTCGGCGAAGTTGAGCGTGTCCATGCGCACGCGGAAGTCGAGCCGCGCGGGCCCGCCCGTGTGATCGTAGCGCGCCACGCCATTGGCGGTGGCGTGCGTCTTGCCCGCGTGCACGCCGCCCACGGCCACCAGCACCGAGTCCTTGAACCAGCGCACCGTGGCGCGCAGGTTGCGCAGCGGAAACGGGGGGAACTGCTCGTCCGCGTCGGCGTCCATCACGTTCACGCTGCCGCCATCGCGTCCCGGCGCACTGGCGTCGAGCGAACGCGCATCAGCCGAGAGCGCGGTCCAGCGGTAGAGCGCCACCATCCCCTCGCCCGTGCTCGCGAGCGTGCCCGCCTTGATCCGCACCGCCACGACCGAGTCGCGGACCTTGGGCGCGAGCCACGTCTCGGGGGTCCACGGCAGACCGATGCGCACCGATCCGCCGCGGAGGCGCAGGACGCCGGCGCGGACGTCCGGCGCCGGCTTCGGCGGGCCCGGCGTCTTCACGAAGACGTGGTCGTAGTTCCACTCCTTGGTCACGTGCTGGCGCAGCACGAGCACCGGACGGTCGACCTGCAGTTCGTCGAACACCCAGCGACCGGCAATGAGATCCCGTGCGCTGTACCTGGCCGCGATCGGACCCGAGCGGAACAGGAGCGAGTCGGACTCGTCGCGGATCTCGAGCGAATCCATCGTGATCTGCGAAACGAAGTTGCCCGTGATGCGCCCGAGCCGGACGGTCGCACCGGGACGCACCTTGCCCTCGACCAGCTTCTGGATCCGGTTGCGGATGAAGCGCTCGACGAGCGACGGATCGTCCTGCGCGCTCGTCGCCGGCCGCGGCGGCTCGGGCGTGAGCGCAGCCGTCGCCACCGAACCGCCGATGGCGAGCGCGACCAGCAACAGGTTCGGCCGCATCAGAACGGTTGCCCCAGGCCGAAGTGGAACACGAGCCGTGACGCGAATCCCGTCTCGGCCTGCGGCGCGTACGACGACGGACAGTCCACCGGACCCTTGATCACGCTGCCGTCGACGAGGCTGATGCGATCACTGCTGCCCGGACTGACGCAGAGCAGGCGCCCACCGCCCACCACCGAGTTGGTGACCGGCAGGAAGGCCGGCGCGACCGTCTTGCCATAGGGGTTGTAGCCGACATCGACACGGAACAAGCCGAACGCGGTCGCGAGGCGCACTCCCATGCCCGGCGTGATCTTCACGTTGTCGAAGCGGAAGAGGTTGCGCGGCGTCGATTGCAGTTGGCCCGCATCGATGAAGCCCGCAATCGAGAGCGCACCGAGCTGCCGCGGCGCGCGCACGCGCACCTCGACGTTGGCCACGAACAACGCATTGCCGCCGAGCGGCGACGTGCGGCGCACCGCGGACTCGGCGCCCTTGGCCTGTAGCTGCAGTGTCTTGAGCACCGTGTCGCGTGCCACGGTGTCCACCGCGCCGGCGTTCATCACGTAGAGCACGTCGCCGAGCTGGTTCTGCCCGTAGCCGCGCACCGAGTTCTGTCCGCCGAGGAAGAACCGCTCCTGCAACGGGATCGTGCCGGAGTTGGACGCGATGTGCGTGACGGCGCCGAACTGCACGTGCGCCGCGAGGGTGACGCTCGGGCTGAGCGGCCGGAAGAAGGTGGCGTCGAGCAGCGCGCGATCAAAGCTGCCCGTTGCGCCGGCGAGGTTGGCAGCGCCGAGCCGGTTCTCGAGCCGCACACGGACACCGATGAGCGGATCGATGCGGCCGCCGGTGAGGTCGTAGACACCACCGAGCGAGAGCACCGCGATCGAACCGCCCGCCTGTCGCTGGATGACTTCAGCGGTGGTGCAGGCGCCGAAGACGAGACAGGCCACAGCCTCGTCGGCGTCGGTGCGTCCATACTCGTAGGTGAGCGCGCCGGTACCGGTCACCCAGGGCGGGAACGGTGCATTGAGCGACACGCGCAGACCAACCGGCGTGTCACGACGGTAGGCGAACGCTTCGGAGCGACTCTCGGAGAAGAGCGTGAGCTGCGGCGTGACCTTCTTGCCGAAGAGGTCCGTGAGGTACGTGGTGGCCGCAGCGAAGTAGTTGAGCCGGTCGCTGAATGGATCGGTGCGCACCACGTCCGCGCACGCGCCCGGCGTGAACGCGAGCGGCGCACCGACGCCGATCTTCGAGAGCCGGAGTTCGAGCTCCACGCGGCGCGCCGTGCCGAACGGACTGCGGTCCACGTAGCGCGCCTGCGTGCGGAAGCAGTCGAGCGTGGCCCAGCCGCCGCCCACGCGCAGGTTGCGCGTCGACGTTTCCACGAGCGTCACCGTGACGCGCATCGAGTCCACCTCGCGCCCCGTCGACAGCGCGCTCGTGTCGACGCGCACCAGCGAGTAGCTGTCGAGCTCGAAGAGGTCGCGCTGGCTCCGCAACACGAGCGACGGGCTCGGCACCATTCCCTTCTCGAGCACGAGCCGTCGTCGCACGGCCGCCTCGGCGACGCGCGGCTCCTTCGAGCCGCCGTTGGGGCGGATCGAGACGTCGACCGCGCCGATGACCACGCGCCGTCCCGGCAGGTAGCCGACGTCGAGCCAGGCGCGATGATGCACCGAGTCGCGCACGAGCCGCAGCGACGGCGACGCGGCGCGCACGTAGCCGTCTTCCTTGATCATCGCCTGCACGGCGTCCACCGCCGCGAGCAGCTCGGGCTCGTTGAACGGCTCGCCGCTGAAGTCGTGCAGCGCGTCGGCGGCGGCGGCGCGCGCTCCCGGCAGCGAGTCGAGTCCGCGCACGCGCACCGAATCGAGGATCGTGCGCGGGCCTTCGGCGATCGTGAAGATCACGTCAGCGGTCTTCGCGTCGATCATCTGCACGTCGTACGAGGTCTTCGCGAGGAAGAGCCCATGCTGCAGGTGCAACGCGTGCAGTCGCTCCTTGTCGCGCGCCAGTTCGAGCGAGTCCACGCAGTGCCGCGCGCCGAACGGAATGCGCGTCGTGCGCCGCCAGAACGACGTCGCCACGGACGCCATGGCGGTGCGCACCTCGCCTTCCGACGGCTCGACCGCGCCGAGCACGACGATGCGCCGGACCTCCGGCGCGCCGCGGTCACAGGCGAGGTCTTCCTGCGCCCCGGCCGCGCGCGGAAGCACGAATGCCGCCGTGGCCGCAACCGCGGACACCAGACGAACGACGACAGCGCGACAGCGGCCAGTCCCCTGCAGTGGATCGCCTCCCGGGCGTGGTGATGGAACACCCGAAGTTAGCCGTGGGTACCCCACGCTCGCGCTGGTGTCCCGGCCGCTTGCCAGGACAGCTTTCGCAAACGCTGCGCCGGTCCGGCGGCAGCCCTCACCCCTGCTCGGAGTACCCGATGCGTCGCTCTGCTGTTCGCCTCGCGCTCGCCCTTCCCCTGCTCGCCGGTCCGGCCGTCGTCCGCGCCCAGGCGCCCACCGCTGCGGCCGCGTTCCGCAGCGAGTACCTCAAGCAGCTCGATGACACGGAAAAGAAGCTCGTCTCGCTCGCCGAGGCGATTCCGCAGGACAAGTACTCGTGGCGCCCGATGGCCGGCGTCCGCTCGATCAGCGAGGTCTACATGCACATCGCCGGCGCGGACCTCATGATCCCCAACGCGCTCGGCCTCAAGCCGCCGATGCCGATGATGCGGGACGCGGAGACCAAGGTCACGGACAAGAAGGAAGTGGTCGAGGCGCTCAAGACGTCGTTCACGCACGCGCGTGCGGCCGCGGCCGCCGTGAAGGACGAGGACATGGGCGCGCCGGTCAAGCTCTTCGGGCAGGAGAGCACCAAGCTCGCCGTGCTCTTCCTCATGGCGTACCACCTGCACGAACACCTCGGCCAGTCGATCGCCTATGCGCGTTCGGTGGGCGTGGTGCCGCCGTGGAGCGCCAAGGCCGGCATGTAGGCGTTTGCCGCACGCACGACGGAGACCATCGCCGTGGGCGTGAGGTTCGCGTTGGAGCGAGTGTGATGGAGACGGCCGCCGTGAGCGTGATGCTCGCGGCGGCCTTGTACTACGTACCGCGCCGCTTGGCGCGCGTGGTTGGTTCAGCGTTGAGTGGGTCTTCCGGCCAGGGATGCTTCGGGTAGCGACCTCGCAGTTCCTTTCGCACATCGGCGTATGACGTGCGCCAGAACGTGCCGAGGTCCCGCGTCACCTGCACGGGTCGATGCGCCGGCGAGAGCAGCGTGATCACGACGCGCACGCGGCCATCGCCAACGGAGGGTGTCTCGCCCAGCCCGAACAGCTCCTGCACGCGCACGCTGATCATCGGCGCCGCAGGGTCGGTGTAGTCGACGCGCACGTTGGAGCCCGTGGGCACGGTGAGGTGCGTGGGTGCGATCTTGTCGACGGCGGCGCGCCCTTGCCATCCGAGCCGCGCCACGATGGCCGCGCTCACGTCGAATGTGGCGAGCGCGTCGGAACGTGCGCGTTCGCCGAGCGCCGGCAACAGCCACTCGTCGAGCGATGCCAACAACGCCGCGTCGCTCACGTCGGGAATCTTCGCATCGATGGTGCGCGCGAACGCGGCGCGCTGCTGCCATTCACGAGCGCCGTCTCGCCACGAGAGCGCATCGAGTCCGTGCTCGGCCACGTACGTCGTGAGCGCGCGTGCGACGAGCGCCGGGTCGTCGGCCTCGCGGGGATGACTGCCGATGACGATGGCGCCGAGTCGCTCGGTGCGGCGCGCACGGACGCGGCCGGCCACGGGATCCCAGCGCACGTCGTCGTCGATCGTGATCGCGACGCCGGCCACGCGACGCACGTCGGACTCAGCGAGCGGCGCCGCGAGAAAGATGCGCGCGTCCTGCGCCGCTCCGTCCACTTCGGCGATGGCCAGCCACTCCGCGGTGGCGAGCCCCTGCGCACCGGCGAACACCGCGCCCGCGCCACCGCGCATCACGTAGCGTGGCGCGCTGCCGTCGCGCCGCTTCGCCACGCGTTCGGGGTACGCGAGCGCCACGAGCAGCCCGGCGTCGTGCGTGTCGGACGCGGCACGGGCGACGCCGAGCGCGCGCCGGAGCTGGTCGGCCTCCTCGCGCACGCGGCGCAGCGCGCCGTGATCGGCGGCGAGTCCGTGCGCGGCGAGGCCCGCGGCGCCCGGACCGTGCGCGAGCGCTTCGAGTCGCAGGCGCAGGTCCGCTTCGGCGGGGCCCATGCTCGGTGACATCGAGCGCAGGATGTCGCGATCCTCGAGCAGCGCGGCGACGTCGCATGCGAGCGACCCCAGCTCGCGTTCGCGCGCGACGAGCAGCAGGTGCGCGAGCCGCGGATGCAGCGGCAGCGCCGACATCGCGCGCCCGTGCGCGGTGAGCGCACCGGCAGCGTCGAGTGCGCCGAGCTGCGTGAGCAGCGTGCGCGCGAGTGCGAAGCGTGCCGGCGACGGCGCGTCGAGCCAGCTCAGCGTCGACGGATCGCGCACGCCGGCCGCCGCGAGGTCGAGCGCGAGTGGCGCGAGGTCGGCGTCGATGATTTCCGGCGGCAGCCGCTCGAGCAGCGCGGCCTGTTCGTGCTCCGGCCAGAGCCGCCAGCACTCGCCGGGCGCCACGCGTCCAGCGCGCCCGCGCCGTTGCTCCGCGCTCGCCTTCGACACGCGGGTCGTCTCGAGGCGCGTCATGCCGGTGCGTGGGCTGAAGCGCGGCACGCGCACGAGGCCACCGTCGATCACCACGCGCACCCCCTCGATGGTGAGGCTCGTCTCGGCGATCGTCGTCGCGAGCACGACCTTCCGCACACCGGCCGGTGACGGCGCGATCGCCTCGTCCTGGTCGGCGGAACTCATCGTGCCGTGCAACGGCAGCACGCGCACGCCAGGTGGCAGCACGCTGCCCGCGAGGTTCTCCGCCACGCGACGGATCTCCCCCGCACCCGGCAGGAAGACGAGCACATCGCCGTCCGTCTCGGCCAGTGCCGCACGCACGGCGCGGCTCGCTTGCGCTTCGACGCGCTCCTTCTCGCGTGGCTCGAAATGCCGGACCGTGACGGCGAACATGCGACCGCGCGCCTCGATCACCCGCGCGTCGCGCAGCATGGCGGCCACCGCCGCACCGTCGAGCGTGGCCGACATGATGACGAGGCGCAGGTCGTCACGCACCGCCGACTGCGTCTCGAGCGCGAGCGCGAGCCCCGTGTCGGCCACAAGCGAGCGCTCGTGATACTCGTCGAAGATCACCGCACCGATGCCGTCGAGCGTCGGATCGTCGAGCAGCAGCCGCGTCAGGATGCCCTCGGTCACCACCTCGATGCGCGTCTCGCGGCCGACCTTCGTGTCGCCCCGCACGCGGTAGCCCACCGTCTGGCCGACGCGCTGCGCCAGCGTGTGCGCCATGCGCGCGGCCGCGGCGCGTGCGGCGAGCCGGCGCGGCTCGAGCATCACGACCTTGCGGCCACCGAGCCACGGAGCGTCGAGCAGCGCCAGCGGAACGCGCGTGGTCTTGCCCGCGCCCGGTGGCGCCACGACGACCGCCGCAGAACGGCTGCCGAGCGCCTCGAGCAGCGCCGGGAGCGCCTCGTCGATCGGGAGCGGCGGGCCTGGGAGTAGTGTCACGGAGGGAAAGATGGCTGCGAGAGTGCCCGCCGTGCGCTATCGTTTCGGTTCACCCTCACGGCCACCGGACCCAACCCATGCTGCCTCGCCCGCTTCGCCCGCTCGCCATCGTTGCGCTCCTCGCCCTCACTGCGGTGAACGGCGCAGCACAGGAGAAGGCGCCGCGCAAGCTCGCGGTGAAGGCCGCACGCCTCATCGACGGAACAGGCGCCGCGCCGATCACGAACGCCGTCGTGCTGATCGAAGGTGACCGGATCACGGCCGTCGGTTCAGGCCTCGCGATCCCCAAGGGCACCGAGATCGTGGACTTGGGAAGCGCCACGCTCATGCCGGGCTTCATCGACTGCCACACGCACGTGACCGGACAGCCCGGCGAGTTCTACGACGACATCTTCCGCAAGAGCCCGATCGACAACGCGGTCACGGCGCACCTCTATGCGCGCCGCACGCTCGATGCCGGTTTCACCACCATCCGCAACGCGGGCGCGCCCGAGTATGTCGACATCGCGCTGCGCAACGCGATCAACCGCGGCGACATCGCCGGGCCGCGCATCGTCGCGTCCACCACGGCCATCGGCGCCACGGGCGGTCACGGCGACTTGAACGGTATGAGCCCGTACCTGCGCTTCGAGGGCATCTCCGGCATTGCCGACGGCCCCGACGCGATCCGCAAGCTCGTACGCACGCAGATCAAGTACGGCGCGGACGTCATCAAGATGATCGCCACCGCCGGCGTGCTCTCGGAGGAGGAATCGGTGGGCGCGCCGCAGTTCACCGCCGAGGAAATGAAGACGATGGTGGATGAAGCGGCGATGTGGGGCCGCAAGGTGATGGCGCACGCCCACGGCAGCGAGGGGATCAAGCGCGCCATCCGCGCGGGGGTCGCCTCCGTCGAACACGCCTCGCTCATCGACGACGAGGGGATCGAGCTCGCCAAGGCCAAGGGCACCTTCCTCGTCATGGACGTCTACAACGACGACTACATCCTCGCCGAGTACGGGCGGCTCGGCTATCCCGAGAAGATTCTCGCCAAGGAGCGCATGATCGGCCGACTGCAACGCGAGAACTTCCGCAAGGCGGTCAAGGCCGGCGCGAAGATGGCGTTCGGCACCGATGCGGGCGTCTATCCGCACGGCTGGAACGGCAAGCAGTTCGCGACGCAGGTCGAGTGGGGCATGACGCCGATGCAGGCCATCGTCTCCGCCACCTCGAGCGCCGCCGAACTGCTCGGCTGGTCCGACAAGGCGGGCACGGTGGCGGCCGGCCGCTGGGCCGATCTCGTGGCCGTGAGCGGCGACCCGCTCGCCAACATCAAGGAGCTGGAGAAGGTGCAGTTCGTGATGAAGGGTGGCGTGGTGTACAAGCAGGGCGGCGTCTCGAAGTAGTCGCGCGTCGTCGGAGTCGCATGGCCCACGTCTTCGTCACGGGCGGCACCGGCTACATCGGCCAGCGCCTCGTCACGCGGCTCATCGCGCGCGGCCACGTCGTGCGCGCACTCACGCGGGCGAGCTCCGCGTCCAGGATTCCGGCTGGCGCGACTCCCGTCATCGGCGACGCGCTCGACGCTGTCACCTTCCGCGACCAGATAGCACCCGCCGACACGCTCGTGCATCTCGTCGGCACGCCACATCCCGGTCCCGCCAAGTCCGCACAGTTCGAAGCCATCGACTGGGTCTCCGTGCAGGCAGCCGCCGACGCCGCGGCGCACGCGACGGTCGCGCACATGGTGTACGTGAGCGTTGCGCACCCTGCGCCCGTGATGCTCGCCTACCAATCGGTGCGCCAACGCGGCGAAGCGTACATCACCTCGCGCGGACTCAGCGCCACGATGCTGCGCCCATGGTACGTGCTCGGACCCGGCCACCAGTGGCCACGGCTGCTCGCCCCGTTTTATTGGATCGCGGAGCAGCTCCCGTCCACGCGTGATGGCGCCCGCCGCTGCGGACTCGTCACGCTCGCGCAGATGCTCGACGCGCTCGTCGTTGCGGTCGAGTCGCCCATGCATGGCACGCGCGTGATGGACGTGCCGGCCATTCGCGCGGCACGACCGGCATGAGTCAGGTCGCGCTCACCATCAAGACGGTGCTCTTCACCGTCGTCATGCCCGGCTCGGTCGTGGGCTGGTTGCCGTGGTTCGTGATCACCAGTGGTGGAACGCCGCTTGCGTGGTACACCGTGGGCGAGCGCCATCTGCTCGGCTTCCTCCCTCTCACGCTCGGACTCGCGCTCTACATCACCTGCGCCACCGGCTTCGTCGTGGAGGGGCGCGGCACGCCAGCGCCCATCGACCCACCGCGCACGCTCGTCGTGAACGGCCCCTACCGCTGGGTGCGCAACCCGATGTACGTCGCCATGCTCGCCATCCTGCTCGGCGAGGTGATGCTGAGCGCGAGCGCCCGGCTGCTCGCATACGCCACGGTGGTGTTCGCGGCGTTCCACCTCTTCATCACGCTCTACGAGGAGCCCAAGCTCGAGTCACTGTTCGGCGACGAGTATCGCGACTACACCAGGCGCGTGCCGCGCTGGCTCTGGCGCGTGCGACCTTCGCCCTGACCCGCGACTACGCCGCGAGCACCATCTTGAGCAGCATCGCTGCCACCGCGCCGCCGAGCATCGGCCCCACGACGGGAATCCAGCTGTAGCCCCAGTCGCTCCCGCCCTTGCCGGCAATCGGCAGGATCGCGTGCGCGATGCGCGGCCCGAGGTCACGTGCCGGATTGATCGCGTAACCGGTCGGTCCACCCAGCGAGAGACCGATGCCCCACACCACCGCGCCCACGAACACGGGCCCGAGGTTGCTCGCCGCGCTCGCGCCCTGCGCCGGCTGCGAGAACGCGAGCCCGAGCACGAAGATCAGAACGAACGTCGCGATGATTTCTGCGAGCAGGTTGGGTACGGTCGAACGAATGGCGGGCGCGCAGCTGAAGCACGCGAGCTTCGACGCCTGATCCTTCGTCTCGCCCCAATGCGGCAGGTAGTGCAGCCAGACCAGCGTCGCGCCCGCGATCGCGCCGGCCATCTGCGCGGCCATATGCGCAAGGCCGTCGGCCGTCGTGCGCGAGCCGCGCACCATGTTCGCGAGCGTCGCCGCCGGATTCAGTTCGCCGGGCGCACCAAGCGCGCTCGCCACGAACACACCGCACAACACGGCTATCGCCCAGCCGGCCGTGATGACGATCCAGCCCGAGTTGTTCGCCTTCGACTTGTCGAGCACGACCCCCGCCACCACCCCGTCGCCGAGGAGAATCAGGATCATCGTGCCGAGGAACTCACTGAGCGCAGAATGGGGCATGTTCGTCTCCGTTGTCGTCCTGAGCGAAGCGAAGGACCTGCTTGTTTCGTCACCACGAGAAAAGCAGAATCCCTCGCTTCGCTCAGGATGATACTGCGGGCGGGTGCTACCGCGGCGAATCCATCGTCTTGCGGATCGCCTTCGTGCACGCGGGCCACGCCTGTGGCTGGCCCGTGCGCTGGTCGTTGGGCAACGGATCCAGTCGGTCGCGCGACATCGGGTTCGCATCGTTCGCCGCCTGCGCCACGAGCATCGCCACCAGTGTCGCGTTGCTCATCACGTCTTCGGCCACGAGCTTGTCGTACGTGTCGCGGTTGGTGTGCCACGTGGTCAAACCGTAGTCCCAGCCGAGCGCGCCGAGTCCGAACGAGGGCGCGCCGTAGCAGGCGAAGCTCGCGTTGTCGCTGCCGCCGTTGGCCGGTGCACCGGGTGGCGCCATGCGGATCCACTTCGTGAT
>JANYHJ010000164.1 GCA_025359135.1 Gemmatimonadota bacterium
GTCCGGTCTGGCCAAAGCCCGAGATGCGCACGATGACGAGCTTGGGATTGGCCGTGAGGAGCACGTCGGGGCCCAAGCCCATCTTCTCGAGCGTGCCGAACTTGAAGCTCTCGACGAGCACGTCGGCGGAGGGGACGAGCTGGAGGAGCAGGTCGCGCGCGGCCTGATTGCGCAGGTTGAGCGTGATCGAGCGCTTGTTGCGCGCGTAGACCTTCCAGAAGAGCGGCTGGCCGCCGGCGGTCCAGTCGCGCAAGGCATCGCCGCTGCCCGGTTCCTCGACCTTGATGACGTCGGCGCCGAAGTCGGCGAGCGAGAGGGTGAGCATGTTGCCGGCCACCAGGCGCGAGAGGTCGAGCACGCGCAGCCCCGCGAGCGGCAGCTCGTGGTGACGGCCGGTGTCGGCGCTCGTGCTTGTGTCGACGGGCATGCAGCCTCCTTGGGCGACGATGGGCTCACGAACCAGAACGCCCGTCCCAATGGGGGCGGGCGCTTGCGGCGGCGAATTGTCTCGTAAGTTATGCGGAGAAAGCGGGATGCGTGCACCGCCCGGACGGGTGGGATGATGTCGGTCCGTCGACAACCGCAACGCCTTCCCCGCTCACCATTTTCCCGACGCACGATGCCGACGCCCGCGCCCCGCACCGCTCTCTTCACCGCGCTGGCGGTTGCGGTGCTGGTGGCGCTGCTCGTCATCGATGCGCGCACACCGCCCGCACCGCTCGCGGCCACGGTGTCGCCGCGACTGTTTTCGGCCGAGCGTGCGGCGCGCCACGTGAATGCGATCGCGTCGCAGCCGCATCCCGTCGCGAGCGCGGCGCACGACTCGGTGCGCGAGTACATCGTGTCAGAGTTGCGGAAGCTCGGACTCGAGCCGGAGCTGCAGGCGACCACCGGGATCGGCACGCGCGTACGTAACGCGGCGCGCGTGACCAACGTGATCGCGCGCGTGCCGGGCACGAACCGCGGCCCCAAGGCGATTCTGGTGGCGGTGCACTATGACGGCGTGCAGTCGGGACCGGCCGCCGGTGACGACGGCGCCGGCGTCGCGGCGGTGCTCGAGATGCTGCGTGCGCTGCGCACCGGTCCGCCGATCGGCAACGACATCATCATCTGCATCACCGACGCCGAGGAGCCGGGATTGCTCGGCGCCGCGGCGTTCGTCAGCGAGCATCGATGGGCAAAGGACGTGGCGCTCGTGCTCGACTTCGAGGCGCGCGGCACGACGGGGCGTTCGATGATGTTCGAGACGGGCGCCAACAACCTCGACGTCATCCGCACGCTGCGCACGGTGAGCAACGTGAGCGCGGCGTCGATGATGGTGACGATCTACCGCACCCTGCCCAACGACACCGACCTGAGCGAGTTCGCGCGGCTGGGACAGCCCGCGCTCAACTTCGCGTTCGCCGGTGGCGTGACACGCTACCACACGCCCTTC
This sequence comes from Gemmatimonadota bacterium, assembly GCA_025359135.1. GTDB lineage: Bacteria > Gemmatimonadota > Gemmatimonadetes > Gemmatimonadales > Gemmatimonadaceae > JACPPC01. The sequence goes on from JANYHJ010000164.1 coordinate 1,436, forward strand.
GATGATCCCGCGCACCTCGACGCGGGGAGCCTGCAGCATCACGGGCAGCAGATGCTCGCGCTGGTCGAGCGCTTCGGGCGCGAGGCGCTGCCGCGCCCAGCCACGCCGGACGCGGTCTTCTTCGACCTGCCGATGGTCGGGATCGTGCTCTATCCCGAGAGCTGGGCGCTGCCGATTGCGCTGCTGGTGGTGGTCGTGGCGGTGGCGGGTGGCGTGCGCAGTTCGCGCGAAGAGCCACGGCGCTGGCGTTCGGTCGTGCTCGGCGCCGTGGCGATGATCGTGGCCGCCGCGGCGGCGTTCTTCGCGAACGGCTGGTTGGCGCGCACGATCGTCTGGCTGCATGCGACGCGGCAGTGGGACGGCGAGCCCGGCTGGGCCGGCGTGTATGCGGTGGCGCTCGCGCTCGTGGCGGTGACGACCGCCGCGGCGGCCTGGAGCCTGCTGCGTCGGTGGGTGGGCGCGCGCGGCGCATGGCTTGGCGCGCTCCTCGTCTGGTGCGTACCGACGCTGCTCACGGCGCAGATGTTGCCCGGTGTGAGCTACCTGTTCGCGTGGCCGCTCGCGGGTGCGGGGGTGCTGGCGTGGAGCACCTGCTACGAGGGGCGAGTGAGCGACGCGAACGGGTGGGCGGGGGTGGTGCTGGCGCTCGCGGTGCTGAGTCCCGTGATCGCAATGATCGGCGGCTACGCGCTGCCGCTCGACCAGCTCGGCGCACCGGCGGCGGCGTTGTTCGTCGTGCTCACCTGCTGGTTGCTCGCGCCCAAGCTCGAGGACGCGATCGGCGTGCCGCGTGCACGCGGTCTCGTGGTGATGGCTGTCTGCGCGCTCGGCGTGTTGTGCTACGGCATGACCACTGTGCGACGCTCGGACATGTCGCCCAAGCCCGTGGTGCTCGGCTACGTGATGAACGCGGACAGTGGCATGGCGTGGCTCGCGACGTCGGCGCACGAGGCGCCAGCGGGAAGCTGGGCGGCGTCGGTACTGGGCAGCGAGGCGGAGCTGCCTGCGGGCGTGTCGGCGACGTCGAGCAATCCGGCGCTGGCCCTGCTGGCGCGGTCATGGATGGGGCGCGGCAAGGTGCGACGCGTCGAACGGCTGCCGATGAGCGCGAGCAAGGTGGACGTGACGAAAGCAACGGCATCTTCCAAGGGCACGCTGTTCGAGTTGCACGTGAGCGTGCCGGCCGATGCGCGGGGCGTGAGCTTCCGGTTGACGGGTGCCAAGGTCGCGAGCGCGAAAGTGGATGGGCACGTGGTGGACATGACGCGCTACCGCGACCAGTCGCCCGAGTTTTCGCTCACGTATCTCGCGCCCGGTGCGGACGGCCTGACGCTCTCGCTCGACGTGACCGGTGCGCAGGCCGCGACGCTCGACGTGAGCACGGTGCGCTTCGGCGTACCATATGCGGCGTTGAAGGTGCCGCCGAGGCCCGAGTACGTGGTGCAGGCGCACTCGGGCGACCAGTCGATCGTGGTGCAGCGCGTGACGCTGGCGCGGCCGTAGCGCGCGTTGGTCACGCGCGTTCGCGAGGCGCGCGTTCGCGATGCGCGCTTCGGCGCTTCGGCGCTTCGGCGCTTCGGCGCTTCAGCGTGACGGCTCACGCGCCATCGCTCTCGCATCAGTCGATCATCCGCGCGCGCGAAATCCGCTTCATGTAGGCGCGCAGCGTGAGTTGCATGCGCGTCTCGGCGCGCGGTCCGTGGGCGTGGAACCAGGCGACGACGTGGGCATCGAGTCGGAGGGTGAGCGGGCGTCGCTCGATGGGCGGCAGTCTTACGGCGCCGATCCAGGCGGTGCGGCCGACGTCGCAAAGCTCCGGCGGCGACGACCCGGCGATGACGGCATCGGAGCTTCGGCGCAGGCGCTTGAGATTGGCGCGACCGCGTGATGGTTGTTCAGCGAGCCTGGGCGGTATGGCAATGGGCATGGCGATCGTGGACGAGGGCCTGACG
>JANYHJ010000072.1 GCA_025359135.1 Gemmatimonadota bacterium
GAGGCTGCCAGCCGCGCACGACCCACTCCTCGACCGCCCCCAGCCCTGGCGTGCGCGCGAGCAGCACGAAGGGGGTCACCGGCAGGTTGGCTGGCGCCTTCGACACGCGGAGCCGCTTGATTCCTTCCTTGAAAGTGTGCATCGGCAGCTCGGCCACGAGGGCGCCCTGCTCCAGCACCCCCACCCAGTCGCAGATGCGCTCGAGTTCGTGGATGAGGTGGCTGGAGATGAACACCGTGGCATTGGTCTCGCTCACGTAGTCGAGCACGGCGGAGAGCACGTCGCGCCGGACGACGGGATCGAGGCCGTCGGTGGGTTCGTCGAGCACGAGCAGCTCCGGTCGCTGCGCGAGGGCGAGCAGCATCATGAGCTTGCCCGTTTCGCCCTTGGAGAGGCGGCCGAGCATCGCGTCGGGCTCGAGCTGGAAGGCGGCGCGCAGCTGTTCGGCCCACGCCTTGTCCCACGTGGGATACCAGGTGCCGTGATAGCGGATCGATTCCGCGACGGAGAGCTGCTTGTAGAGGTGCGGGCGCTCGGGCACGTAGCCGGTGCGCAGCAGTGCGCGGGGCGCCTCGCTGCGCATGTCGTGTCCGAGGACGCGCACGAGTCCCTGATCCGGCTTCACGAGTCCGACGAGCGAACGGATGGTGGTGGTCTTGCCCGCGCCGTTGGGACCGAGGAAGCCATACACGGATCCAGTGGGCACCTTGAGGTCGAGTGCCTTGAGCTCGAAGCTCGAGCCGTATTTCACCTGCACGCCGCTGAGTTCGATGGCGAGCTTCACTTGGGGCTCCTGCCGAGTTCGGCATCGAGGGCGGCGCGCAGATCATGCGGGGACGCGCCCAAGCGCGACGCTTCGGCGAGGAGGGTGCGGACCGCGGCGCGCAGGCGCGTGGTCCGGTCGCGCTGCCGGACTTCGGTGGCAATGTCGGCGACGAACGATCCGGCTCCCTGGCGCATCTCGACGAGTCCCTCGGATTCGAGTTCGCGGTAGGCTTGGCTCACGGTAGCGGGGTTGATGCGGAGTTCGCCGGCGAGGTGGCGCACGGAGGGCAACCCGTCGCCGGGGCCAAGTTCACCGCGGGCGATGGCGAGGCGGACGCCGTCGGCAATCTGCGCGTAGAGCGGCGTGGCAGCTCTGGGGTCGACCTGTTCGAACAGGGGCGGGCTCCGCGAAGTCGGTGTATCAATACACTAGTACACTTGCCGTTTCAGCGCAAGGGGGCGCGCTGCACGGTGATGCGAGGCACGACGACGAGCGCGCAAGCCGAGTCGCCGGAACGGGATAGCACGCGCGTGGGCCCGCTTGTCTCGCGTGTGGGTGAAGGGTATGCTTGGAGCAGTGGCACCTTGCAGGTCCTGGCGGGCGTAATTCAGTTGGTAGAATGCCAGCTTCCCAAGCTGGACGTCGTGGGTTCGAGTCCCATCGCCCGCTCCTCGCACATGCTCGCGTCAGGAAGGCCGGCCCCAGATTCCGTGGCCGGCCTTCGTCGTGTCCACGAGTGCGTGTTTCGCGTGCTCGCTCCCGAGCGCGAGCCGGTGGATCTCGACGCTCGTCGTATTCCAACCCCTCAATCAGATGACACGACTCTCCGGCAAGACCGCGCTCGTGACCGGCGCCGCGCGCGGCATCGGACGGGCCATCAGCGCGGCGTTCGTGCGCGAGGGGGCGCGCGTGCTGCTGACCGACATCCGCGACGACGAGGGTGCGGCCGCCGCGAGCGCGCTCGGTCCCCTGGCGCAGTACGTCACGCTCGACGTACGCAATGAAGCGGCGTGGGAGCGGGTGACGGGCGCATTCGTGGCTGCGCACGGCGCGCTCGACATCCTCGTCAACAACGCCGGCATCACGGGCTTCGAATCGTCGATGGCGTCGCACGATCCCGAGCACATCGCGCTCGATGACATGCGCGCCGTGCTCGAGACCAACCTCTATGGCGTGGTGCTGGGTTGCCGTACCGCGCTCAAGACGATGCGCGCGCACCGGCCGCGCGGCGCCGGGGGGAGCATCATCAACATCTCGTCGCGGTCGGGGGTCGTGGGCATCCCGCGCGCGTCGTCATACGCCGTGAGCAAGGCGGCGGTGCGCAACCACACCAAGTCGGTGGCGCTCTATGCGGCGGAGGAGGGGATCGCGGTGCGCTGCAACTCGGTGCACCCGGCCGCGATCCTCACACCGATGTGGGAAGCGATGCTGGGTCCGAAAGACGGGCCGGAGTATGCGGCGCGTGTCGCCGCGATCGTCGGCGACGTGCCGCTCAAGCGCTTCGGGACGGTCGACGAAGTGGCGGCGCTCTCGGTGCACCTCGCGTCGGACGAGTCGGCGTACACGACGGGTGCGGAGTTCACGCTTGATGGCGGGCTGCTCGCGGGCACTGCCGCCAGCCCCAAGCGCGCGTCGTGATGATGCGCGCTACTTCTCGTTCTTCGACTTGACCATCATCACGACGCTGTAGACGAGCGTGGCGACGAGCAGGCCGGTGAAGACCGAGATGTTGATGGCGTGTGCTGGCTGCATGGCGGGAACTCCGGGCTGTTGACAGTGTGAGTGACGTTCGCGCCGCGAAAAATCGTGCCTATACGCAGGCGATGCACGCACTGGATGTGTGATCCATGCACGTCATCCAAAGCTAATCCGGCGGCGTAGCAGGGGGGAACACGGTGCCGCTTGGCACCATCACTCCCCCGATACCGGACATCCGCATGCTCCCCACACTCCGTTCCAGGCGGAGGGCGTTCGCGCTCGCCCTCGTGGCCGCTGCCGTCGGCGCCACCGCCGGCGTTCGTGCCCTCCGCGCGTCCGACCACCAGGACACGCCGGAAGTCGAACTCAACCAGCGCATGGACATCAACGACGTCTATGCGTTCCCGGGTGCCGACCCGACGCGCATCACGCTCGTCATGACGACCGCGTCGCCGCTCACACCAGCCGCGTCGGCCACCACCTTCTTCGATCCGAACCTGCTCTACCTGATCAAGGTCGACACCAACACGGTGCCCGATGGCATCGAGGATCTCGTCTTCCAGATCACGTTCAGCGGCAACGACGCGAACCAGCAGGTCACGGTGCGCGGTCCGGTGAAGCCCAACGAAACCGGCACGTCGAACACGCTCGTCACGACGGGCGCCACGGTGTCGGGCACGATCAACTCGAACCTGGGCTCCGCCACCGGCACGCAGGTCTTTGCCGGGCTGCGCGCCGATCCGTTCTTCATCGACCTCACGCAATTCTTCAACATCTTGAACGATCGCCGCCCCGCCACGGGCCCGCTCGCGGTGTCGCAGCCTGCGCAGACCAGCTGGCGTCCCGCGTGCACCGGCGGCAACGCCGGCACCTGCGCCGTCAACACGCTCAACGGCCTCAACGCCCTCGGCATCGTCATCGAACTTCCGATCGCGCAGCTCAAGACGTCCGGCAAGTTCGGCGTCTGGGGCACCATCGCCCGCTAAGTGACTCCCTCACCGACACCCCAGAGCCCCCTCATGCGCCGCACCCTCCTTCGCGTGTGCCTCGCGCCGGCCCTCCTGGCTGCGCTCGCCGCGTGCACCGACACCAAGACGATCTTCGCGCCGGACCCGAACCGGATGTACCGCCAAGTCGAGCGCCTCGGCAATCCGCTCGTCAACGAAGTCTTCATCGCCAAGCGCAACCACGGACTGCACAACGCCACGGCCCCGTCGCAGGACGTGGCCAATCTCACGGCCGAGATGCAGGCTTTCGTGAACGGCTTCGGCCGTCCCGCGGTGGTCGGCCAGACCCTCACGGCGGTGCTGCTTCCCGACGAGCTCATCGTCGATCCCACCAAGGCCGGCAGCACGGCCGGCTGGCTCTCGTGGGCGCTCGCCGCAGGATACGGTGGCCGCAAGCTGACCGACGACGTGGTGGACGCGGGCACCGCCGCGATCTTCGGCACGCTGCTCTCGCCCACCAACACGATTCCGTCGCTCGTCGGCGACAACGTCAACACGAGCCAGAAGCCGTTCCTCACGTCGTTCCCCTATCTGGCGGCACCGAATCCGTGAGGCCGGTCGTCGGTGGTGCGTGCCTGGGCGCGCTGATGCTCGTGAGTGGGGCGTGGCTCCGCGCAGGTGCGCACCATCCGGCGGCTGTGCTGCCGCCTCGATACCTCGACGTCGAATCGGAGCGGCTCTATGGCGCCAAGCCGATGACGCTGCTCGAACGTCGTTCGGCGGAGATCGCGTTCTGGGAGTTCAAGGCAGACGAGGACAAGCAGTCGGCGGACGCGATGGCCTTCGCGGCCTCGCTCTACCTGCAGCGTTCGCGCGAGACGGCCGACTTTGCCGATGTGCGGCACGCCGAGGTCGCGGCGCGCGAGGCGATTTCCCGGCGCGGTCACGGCAACGGTGCGAGCCGCGCGCTGCTGGTGAACGCGCTGCTCGCGCAGCACCGGTTCGCTGAAGCGCTCGCCGAGGCGACCTTCATCGCCGCGGAGACGCCGGGCATCCCTGAGTATCTGGCATTGCGCGCCGAGTGCGAGATGGAGTCGGGCGTGTACGATCGGGCGCGCGCGTCGTTCGACACGCTGCGCCGCGGGCCGTTGTCGCTCTCGGCCATGGGACGTCTCGCACACTGGGACGAGCTACTGGGCGACTACGCGAACGCGAAACGGCTGCTGGAGAACGCCGCTACGGACGTGCGCACGCGGACCGACCTCTCCACCGAACAGGCGGCCTGGTTCCAGCTGCGGTTGGGCGAGGTCGCGTTCAAGAGCGGCAAGCCGAACCGGGCGCGCAGTGAGTGGGACGCGGGGCTGATGCTGCGGCCCGCGGACCACCGGCTGCACGCGGCGCTGGCGCGACTCGATGCGGCGGAGGGACGGTGGCAGTCTGCGCTCACGCATGGCGATGCCGTACTAGCGGTGCAGCTCGATCCCGTGACGCTCGGCGTGATGGCCGACGCGCACCGTGCGCTCGGCGACAGCGCGGCCGGTGCGCGCGCGGAGGCGGCTCTGGGCGTGGCCGTGAGTGGCGAAGCCGGGGCTGTGCATCGCGCGTGGATGCTGCGGCAGCTCGATGACCGGCGCAACGCGGACGACGTGGTGCGGATCGCGCGCGCGGACATCGTGACGCGTCCCGACGTGGCCGGCTGGGACTTGCTGGCGTGGGCGCTCGATGCGTCGGGCGATGCGGTTGCGGCGGACAGCGCGATGACGCGTGCGCTGTCGCTCGGCTCGCGCGACGCGAGCTTCTGGTTCCACGCCGCGGTGATCGCACAT
>JANYHJ010000091.1 GCA_025359135.1 Gemmatimonadota bacterium
GCCGTGTTCAGCCCGCCGATCGCCCACGTGAAGCCCAGCCGCGGGCTCAGGTGCAACTCCGTGGGAAAGCGATCGGTGCGGAGCCCGAACGCGCTGTCGAGCGGTGCGTTGTACGCCGGCGCGCCATCGTAGCGCGTGCCCTCGAGGCGCAGGCCGTAGGTGAGTTGCAGCGTCGGGCGGGCGCGCCACGTGTCGCCGCCGTAGATCGCCGCGTTGATCGTGCCACCGGAGCGCAATGTCGGCGTCAGGGTGCGCGTGAACGACGCGGGGCGGTTGGCCTCGAAGTCGGCGAGCGATGCGTACGTGAAGGTGCCCCAGCGATTGTTGGTGACATCCTGGTCGTAGCGCGAATCATTGACCAGCACGCCAAGCTTGAAGCGGTGCGGCAATCCGATCGGGATGAACGAGACTTCGTCGCTCGCCTCGAAGCCCTTCTGGTGCTGGGCCTGCGGCAGTCCGCTGTTGCCCCCGAACGAGAGCACGCTCGCGCCGGAGAGTCCGGCCGTGGCCGAGGCGCCGAGATCCGAGATCACCTGGACGCGTCCCGCTGGGCCGAGCAGGTAGGGATCGCTCTCGTTGTCGCTCACCGAGGCGTAGGCGCGCAGTTCGTTGATGAACGCGCCGTGATCGCTCGTGAAGTGCGACGTGACGGTGGCCATGAGGCCGCCACCGTCCGAGGCCTGCGAGGCGCCGCCAGTCGGCAGTCCGAGCGAGGCGATGCGCTGTGCGTCGGCGGCCGTCGAGCGCGCGTCGAAGCGCAGCATGATCGAGTGGTCGTCGGTGGGCTTCGCGTCGATGCGCACGAAGAGCTGGTCGCCGTCGTTGCGGCGATCGCCGGGAATGCCGCCGAGCGTGAGCGGCAGCGTGCTCCCCTGCACGGTGTTGAGGAAGGTGGTCACCGAGTCGGGGCTCACACCGAGGCGCAGCAACGTCGACGGGCTCGCGGCGAGCAGGCTCGTGAGCGGATCCGAACGCTCGCGCAGCTGGAAGGCGCCGAAGGCGAAGAGCTTGTCGTGGATGAGCGGGCCGCCCAGTCCGCCCGAGAGCGTGTTCTGGCGGTACGACGCACCGAACGCGCCGGCGTCCTGCTGCTGCCAGGCGAGCGTCGGGTCGCGGTAACCGTCCGTGAACGAGCCCTGCACCACGTTGGTGCCGCCGCGCGTCGTGCTGGCGATCTCGCCGCCGGAGAACTGGCCGCGGGCCACGTCGTACGTGCTGGTGATGACGCGCGTATTGCGCACGGCATCGGCCGGCACCGAGGTGCTGCCATACGACAAGCCATCCAGCGTGACGTTGTTGGCCGTCGTGCGCTGCCCGGCCACGCTGAAGGCGTTGGCCGTGGTGTCGGTGCCGCCGAGCGCGAGCACGCCGGGCACGAGTGCGGCAATCGCGGTCAGGTCGCTCGGGTCGTCGAGCGGCAAGCGCATCAGGTCGTTGGCGCTGAACGACCGTTCCGTCGAACCGGGCGTCGGGCGTTCGCGATCGTTGCCGCCCTGTGCGGCGCGGATCTGCACGCCGGCGAGCTGCTGCGCACCGCCTGCGCCGAGCGCGAGCGTGACGTTCGTGATCAGCTGATCCTCGTCGGCATCGCGATTGACCAGCACCGTGCGCGGGGTGAAGCCGATCGCGCGAACGGCGAGCTGATAGCGACCGCCGCCGTCGGGGAAGACGATCACGTACCGTCCACGTTCGTCGGTCACGCGCGAACGGGTCACGCGCGTGTCGAGGCTGATCGCCGTCACGGTGGCGCCGCCAAGCCCCTTCTTGTCGGGGCCGGTCACCGTTCCGGAGAGGATGTCGGTGGTGCTGCCCACCTGGGCGCGGGCAGGAATGGCGGCGCCCAGCAGCGCGAGGGCGAGCAGCAGCAGCTTCCGGAACGTGGGCATGCAGGAAAGACGCGTTCCGGCCCTCCGTCGTTGGCCACTTGTCGCGTGCCGGTCAACTATTGACGCGACGTTAGCGCGGCAAGCCGTGTCTCGATGAATCGCCGGTGTGGCGGCGAGCTGGTGAGCGCGAGCGCGCGCAGCCAGGCATCACGAGCTCCGGGGCGATCGTCGAGCCGTTCGTGGACGTGTGCGCGCGCGGCATGGAGCCACGGGTAGCGCGCCAGGTGCCCCTCGTCGTCGGCATGGTCGAGCGCGTCGAGCGCCGCGGCCGGCCCCACCGCGAAGCCGAGCGCCACGGCGCGATTGATCCGCACCACGGGCGACGGCGCAATCACGAGCAGGCGATCGTACGCCTCGACGACGCGATCCCACGGCATGGCCTCGAACGTCGGCGCCAAGGCATGGAACGCCGCCAGCTCGGCCTCGACGTGCCAACGCGAGAGGTCGGTGGCCGCCATGCTCAGCTCCACACGTGCCAAGGCGAGCCCCAACAAGCCGCGATTCCAGCGTGCGCGATCCTGTTCGGCGAGCAGCACCGGAATGCCGGCGTCATCGACGCGCGTGCCGAGGCGTGAGGCGGTGAACGCCATGAGCGCCACGAGTGCGTGCAGTTCGGGCCGCGCGAGCGCCGGGTGGTCGGCGACGGTGATCGCGAGGCGCAGCGCCTCGTGGCAGAGGTCGCCGCGGATGACCGCGTCCGCCTCGGCCGCGCTGTGACCCTCGGTGAACATCAAGTAGAGCGCGTCGGCCACCGCGTGCACGCGTGGCGCAGCGTCGGCGGCATCGGGAATCGCGACGGGCACCTGCGCCTCGGCGAGTGTGCGCCGCGCGCGCACGAGTCGCTGCGCGATCGCCTCG